>CAUPRZ010000007.1:0-16755 GCA_963513855.1 uncultured Hylemonella sp. | reverse complement strand
CAGATCGCCTTGTCGGTCTTGAGTTGAGCAATGTCTTGCGGCGTGAAACCCAGCTCGATCAGGATAGTCTCGCTGTGCTGGCCCACGGCCGGGATGGCGTCCATGCGCACATCGGCAGCGTCGGGTGCGCCCGGCGGCAGCAGGGCGGGCACCAGACCGGCGGGCGTCTCTACCTGCACCCAGCGCTTGCGGGCAGCGAGCTGCGGGTGGGCCCAGAGGTCGGACATGGTGTTGACCTGGGCGTTGGCAATGCCCGCGGCCTCCAGCCGCTCGATGACATCACCTGCACTCAACTTGCTGAAGGCGGCCTCGATCAGCGCCCTAACCTCGGCACGTGCGGCCGAGCGCTTGGCGTTGGCGTCAAAACGTGGATCGGTGGCAAGCGTAGGCTGCAACAAGACCTTGTCGCAGAACAGGGCCCACTCGCGTTCGTTCTGCAGACCCAGCATCACGCTCTTGCCGTCGCCAGCCACAAAAGGACCGTAGGGGTAGATGGTGGCGTGCGAGGCGCCTGCGCGGGCGGGCGGCGTAGCACCGTCATAGGCGTAGTACATGGGGAAGCTCATCCACTCGGCCATGCTTTCGAGCATGGAGACGTCGATGCGCCGGCCCAGGCCGGTGCGGCCGCGCTCGATCAGCGCGGTGAGGATGTTGCTGTAGGCGTACATGCCGGCGGCGATGTCGGCGATGGAGCAGCCGGCCTTGGAGGGTTCGTCCGGTGTGCCGGTGACCGAGAGGAAGCCGGACTCGCTCTGGATCAGCAGGTCGTAGGCTTTTTTGTCGCGGTAAGGGCCGCTGTCGCCATAACCCGAGATGTCGCAGACGATCAGCCGCGGGTATTTGGCGTGCAGGGCCTCGAAGGACAGGCCCATGCGCGCGGCGGCACCGGGCGCGAGGTTCTGCACCAGCACGTCGGCCTGGGCCAGCAGCTTGTCCATGACCTCAACCGCCTTGGCGTGCTTGAGGTCGAGCGCCAGGCTTTCCTTGGAGCGGTTGGTCCAGGTGAAGTGGGAGGACAGGCCGTTCACGCGGCTGTCGTAACCGCGTGCGAAGTCGCCCACCTCGGGGCGTTCGACCTTGATGACCCGCGCGCCCTGATCGGCCAGTTGGCGCGAGCAGAAGGGGGCGGCGATGGCGTGCTCGAGTGCGACGACCGTGATGCCAGCGAGCGGTTTCATCAGAAACTCCGGGGCAGGCCGAGGATGTGCTCGGCCACGTAAGAGAAGATCATGTTGGTGGAAATGGGTGCCACCTGGTAGAGCCGCGTCTCGCGGAACTTGCGTTCGATGTCGTATTCACAGGCGAAGCCGAAGCCGCCGTGGGTCTGCAGGCAGACGTTGGCCGCCTCCCAGCTGGCCTTGGCCGCAAGGTACTTGGCCATATTCGCTTCGGCGCCGGCATTCTGGTGCGCATCGATCTTCTCGCAGGCCTTCCAGCGCATGAGGTTGGCGGCCTCAAGCTCGATATAGGCCTCGGCGATGGGGAACTGCACACCCTGGTTCTGCCCGATGGGACGGCCGAAGACCACACGTTCGCCCGCGTACTTGCGGGCGCGGTCGATGAACCAGTAGCCGTCGCCGATGCATTCGGCCGCGATCAGCGTGCGCTCGGCATTGAGGCCGTCGAGCAGGGTCTTGAAGCCCTTGCCTTCTTCGCCCAGCAGGGCGTCCTCAGGTATTTCAAGGTTGTCGAAGAACAGCTCATTGGTCTCGTGGTTGACCATGTTGAGGATGGGACGCACGGTCAACCCATGGCCCGTGGCCTGCTTGAGGTCGACCAGGAAACAGGACAGGCCTTCGGAACGTTTCTTGACCTGATCCGTCGGTGTGGTGCGCGCCAGCAGGATCATCAGGTCGCTGTGCTGGATGCGCGAGATCCAGACTTTCTGGCCGTTGATGACCCAGCGACCATCCTTCTTGACGGCGGTGGTCTTGAGCTGGGTTGTGTCGCTGCCGGTCGTGGGCTCAGTCACACCCATGGACTGGATGCGCAGTTCACCCGTGGCGATCTTGGGCAGGAATTGCTCTTTTTGTTTCTGGGAGCCACTGCGCACGATGGCGTTCATCACATACATCTGGCCATGGCAGGCGCCGGAGTTGCCACCCGAGCGGTTGATCTCTTCCATGATGACCGAGGCCTCGGCCATGGACAGGCCCGAGCCGCCGTATTCCTGCGGGATCAATGCGGCCATCCAGCCGGCTTTCGTCAAGGCGTCGACAAATTCCTCGGGGTAGCCACGCTGCTCATCGATCTTGCGGTGGTATTCGTCGGGAAACTGGGCGCAGAGGGCGCGCACGGCGTCGCGGATGTCTTGGTAGGCGTCGGTTGGGTTCATCGGTGTTGGTTCAGCGTTGGAAGGTGATAAGTTCAGGGCAGCCGTGGAACCGGCTTTGCCGGGCCACTGGCTGCGCCCCCCTCCCGCCGCAGGCGAGAGAGGGGGGAGACGCGCAGCGTCTCGGGGGGTGCTTCATATCTCAGCCGTGGCCTGCATGGTGAGCCAGCCTTCGTGGTCACGGCCCCAGAGCGTCACGGTGTTGCCCTCGCGCTTGCCGCAGACCGTGAAGGGGTGAATATCGAAGGTGGGGCGCAAGGCCTTGAAGCTGAAGCGCTTGACCTTCGCGTCGGGCAGGTTACGGCGCAGCAGGTCCAAGAGCAGGGTGGCGATCAGCGGGCCGTGCACGATGAGGCCCGGGTAACCTTCGACACCTGTGACGTAGCTGCGGTCGTAGTGGATGCGGTGGCCGTTGAAGGTGAGCGCGGAGTAACGGAAGAGCAGCACGGGGTCGGGCACGATTTCGCGGCTGAACTGCTCGTCGCGTGGCGCGGGTGTGGGGGCCGGTGGTACGGCATCGGGAGCCGGTGCATCGCGGTAGACGATGTCGTGCTCTTCGCTCAGCGCCAGGCCCTGAGCATTGCTGAAGTCATGGCGCACGCAGACAAACACCAGCGCACCTGTGCGCCCTTCCTTGATGGTCACATCCTTGATCGTCGAGACACGTGTGACGGCCTCGCCCACACGCAGGGGCTGCAAAAAGTCCAGCCGGCCGCCGGCCCACATACGGCGCGGCAGGGGCACGGGCGGCAGGAAAGCACCGCGTTTGGCGTGGCCGTCTTCACCGATCTCGCCATGGCGCGTGAGCGGTGTGAAGTAGAGCCAGTGCCACAGCGGGGGCAAGACGGTGCCGGCCTGGGGGGCCGGGTCCTCGCGGTCCAGGGTGGCCGACAGGGCGGCGATGGGGGTAGGGACGAGCTGGTCCTGGCGGCTTTCGCTGCGGCCGATCCAGGTACGCAGAGAGTCCAAGCTTGGGCTTTGGGGACTGTTCATGCGGCTGATGATCCGGCATCCCTGTCCGGCCGGCCATTCGTATTTGACCAAGGGGGCGTTCAGCCCCGCTTAAGGCAGACAGATTCAGCGCGCTTCGGCTCTTATTCCTTACTTTTTTGTTCATAATGAAGGCCATGGACAAGCTCAAGCAGATGGAGTCTTTTGTGTCGGTGGCCACGCGCGGCAGCCTGACGGCCGCCGCGCACGCCGAAGGCGTGGCGCCAGCCATCATGGGCCGGCGGCTGGACGCCCTGGAGGAACGCCTGGGCGTCAAGCTGCTGGTGCGCACCACACGCCGCATCACACTGACGCATGAAGGCAGCGCCTACCTGGAAGACTGCCAGCGCCTGCTGACCGATATCACCAACGCCGAGGCCAGCGTCTCGGCCGGCGGCGTCAAGGCCAGCGGCCACCTGCGCATCACGGCACCGGCCGGTTTCGGCCGCCGCCACGTGGCACCCCTGGTGCCCAAGTTCCGCGAATTGCACGCGGACGTGACCATCTCGCTCAACCTCAGTGACCGCGTGGTGGACATCGCAGGCGAGGGTTACGACTGCGCCGTGCGGGTGGGCGATATGCCCGACTCGTCATTGGTGAGCGTGCGCATGGCCGACAACCGCCGCCTGTGTGTGGCCACGCCCGACTACCTCAAACGCCACGGCCGGCCCGAGACGCCGCAGGAACTGGCGCGCTTCGACTGCCTGGTTTTATCCAGCGATGCATCCCAGACCCGGGGCTGGGCCTTCAGTATTCCCAAGGAAGGTGGCACCGAGGTCATCCACTACCGGCCCAACGGCCCCATGGACTGCTCCGACGGTCAGGTGCTGCACAACTGGTGTCTGGCCGGCTACGGCATCGCCTGGCGCAGCACCTGGGAGGTGGAGGACGAGATCGCCGAAGGCCGGCTGATGGCCGTGCTGGAAGACTACGCCGCGCCACCCAACGGCATCTACGCCGTGTTCCCGCAGCGCAAGCACCTGCCGCTGCGCGTGCGCCTCTGGGTGGACTTTCTCAAGCACCACTATGGTCAGCCGGGCTTCTGGCAGACGCGTCGCTGAAGTCTGACGCCAAGAAAAAAGCCCCGCTGAGCGGGGCTTTTTGACTGGGTCTTGCAGCTTATTTGTTGCTCAGACACTGGCTCATGAACTTCTTGCGGTCGTCACCGGTCTTGCCCGTGGCGTCGGCGTTGCACTTTTTCATGCGTTCCTGCTGGGGTGTGGCCTTGGCCACGGCGGCGGCCGGCTTGGCCTTGAGACATTCGCTCATGAAGGCCTTGCGCTCGTCACCCTTCTTGTCGCCGGCTTCCTTGTTGCACATGCCCATCTTGTTCTGCTGGGCGGTGGGTTCCTTCTTGTCGTCGGCGTGCGCCACACCGAAACTCAGGGCCAGGCCAAGGGCGAGCAGGGGAAGCAGTTTTTTCATGGGATCTCCTCTAGGGTGCGGATGATGAAGGGATGAAAACCGTCAGGGATTCCAGCATACAACGGCTTGGGCAGCAAATTTGCTGACAAACGGTTACCGGGCGGCCACGGCCGGCACACCAGCCCCGGTCAGTAGAATCAAGCCCTATGTTGACTGTCAAAAACGAACTGCTCCAGACCCTCGGTATCGTGCTGGAACAGCTGCTGCCCGGCGCCGGTGCACGGGCGGCCTTTGAATCCCCCAAAGTGGCCGAACACGGCGATCTGGCCACCACGGCGGCTATGCAGCTGGCCAAACCGCTCAAGCAGCCCCCGCGCGCGGTGGCCGAAAGCCTGCGCAGCGCCCTGCTGTCCACCCCCGCCTTCTCGACCTGGGTTGAAGCCGTGGAAATTGCCGGCCCCGGTTTCATCAACATCCGCCTCAAGCCCGCCGCCAAGCAGCAGGTGGTGCGCGAGGTGCTCTCGCAAGGCCGGCACTACGGTGACCAGACGGCCACGGGCCGGCGCATGATGGTCGAGTTCGTCTCGGCCAACCCCACGGGCCCGCTGCACGTGGGCCATGGCCGCCAGGGGGCGCTGGGCGACGCGATCTGCAACCTCTTCCAGACCCAGGGCTGGGAGGTCTACCGCGAGTTCTATTACAACGACGCCGGTGTGCAGATCAACACCCTGGCCAACAGCGTGCAGCTGCGCGCCAAGGGTTTCAAGCCCGGCGACGCCGAGTGGCCCGAAGCCGCCTACAACGGCGACTACATTGCCGACATCGCCGCCGACTTCATGGCGAAGAAAACGGTGAAGTCCGACGACCGCGAATTCACCGCCAGCGGCAACGTGAACGACCTCGACGGCATGCGCCAGTTCGCCGTGGCCTATCTGCGCCACGAGCAGGATCTGGACCTGCAGGCCTTTGCAGTGAAGTTCGACAACTACTACCTCGAGTCCAGCCTCTACACCAGCGGCAAGGTTGACGACGCCGTGCAGAAGCTGCGCGAGGCCGGCAAGACCTATGAGCAGGACGGCGCGCTGTGGCTCAAGTCCACCGACTACGGTGATGACAAGGACCGTGTCATGCGCAAGGGCGACGGGACCTACACCTACTTTGTGCCGGACGTGGCGTATCACATCACCAAGTTCGAACGCGGCTTCGAGAAGGTCGTGAACATCCAGGGCACGGACCACCACGGCACCATCGCGCGCGTGCGCGCCGGCCTGCAGGCCGTGGGCCTGGGCATCCCCCAGGGTTTCCCGGACTACGTGCTGCACACCATGGTGCGGGTGGTGCGCGGCGGCGAGGAGGTGAAGATCTCCAAACGCGCGGGCAGCTATGTGACCCTGCGCGACCTGATCGAGTGGACCAGCAAGGACGCGGTGCGCTTTTTCCTGCTGAGCCGCAAGCCCGATACCGAGTACACCTTCGACGTGGACCTGGCCGTTCAGAAGAACAATGAGAACCCGGTCTACTACGTGCAGTACGCGCACGCGCGCATCTGCTCGGTGATCAACGCCTGGCGCGAGAAGGAAGGCGGCCACCGCAGCGCGCTGAAGGACGTGGACCTGTCGGTGCTCGACAGCCCGGCGGCCCAGGGCCTCATGCTGCAGCTGGCCAAGTACCCCGAGATGCTCACCGCCGCGGCGCAGGACTTCGCCCCGCACGACGTGACCTTCTACCTGCGTGAACTCGCCGCCAGCTACCACAGCTACTATGATGCCGAGCGCATCCTCGTCGACGACGTGAAGCTCAAACAGGCGCGGCTGGCCCTCGTGGCCGCCACCGCCCAGGTGCTGCACAATGGCCTGGCGGTGCTGGGCGTGAGTGCACCGGAAAAGATGTGAGCGACGCACTGCGCGCCCGCAACCCAAGAACTGGAACCAGACACGACATGAAACAGCAACGCGGCGGCACCATCCTGGGTCTGATCATCGGCGTCGTCATCGGCCTGGCCGTGGCGCTGGTTGTGGCCCTGTACGTGACCAAGACACCGGTCCCCTTCCTCAACAAGGGCCAGAACCGCACGCCCGAGCAGGACACCGCGGAAGAAAAGAAAAACAAGGACTGGGACCCCAACGCCCCGCTCAAGGCCAAGCCGCCCGCCGCCCCTAAGCCCCCGGCCACTACAACAGCCAAGCCGACCACACCCGCACCGACCGTGAAGACGCCCCCCAAGGCCGACACCAAGCCCTCGGCCGACCCCCTGGGTGACCTGGCCAAGGCCAAGGCGGGTGCGGCCGCTGGCGGCGACCCCTTCGCCTACTTCATCCAGGTCGGCGCCTTCCGCACGCCCGAGGATGCCGAGACCCAGCGCGCCAAGCTCTCGCTGACCGGCGTCGAGGCCAAGGTGACAGAACGTGAACAGGCCGGCCGCATGATCTACCGCGTGCGCGTCGGTCCTTACGAGAAGAAGGAAGACGCCGAGAAGGTCAAAAGCCAGCTGGAAGCCGCCGGCCAGGAAACCGCGCTCGTACGCGTGCAACGCTGAACTTTTCTGGCCGGGGCCTGTCCTACCCGGGCATTTCTATGGAGCTTATGCAGATGATGAAACGTCGTGACTTCACCCTGGCACTGGCTGGCGCCAGCGCCCTGCCCGCCCTGGCCCAACAGCGCTTCGATACCGGCAAGGACTACCTGGCGCTGGACAAGCCGGCCCCGGTCGAGGCAGTCGCCGGCAGGATCGAGGTGGTTGAATTCTTCTGGTACAACTGCCCGCACTGCAACGCCTTCGAGCCGGCGCTGGAAGCCTGGATCAAGCGCGCGCCCAAGGACGTGGCCGTGCGCCGCATCCCCGTGGCCTTCAGCAGCGCCTTCCAGGACCAGCAGCGCCTGTACTACACACTCGAGGCCATGGGCCTGGTCGACAAACTGCACGCCAAGGTCTTCCAGGCCATCCATGTGGAGCGCAAGCGCCTGGAAAAGGCCGACGTGATGGCCGAGTGGATTGCCACCCAGGGCGTGGACAAGACCAAGTTCATGGAACAGTTCAACTCCTTCAGCGTGGCCTCGAAGGTCAACCGCGCCGGCCAGCTGACCGCCGCCTACAAGGTCGAAGGCGTGCCCGCCCTGGGCGTGGCGGGTCGTTTTTATACCGATGCCACGCTGACCCGCAATATGGACCGGTCGCTGCAGGTGGTTGACTATCTGATTGGGGAGGTGCGCAAGGGGCGTTGATCGTCTTCTTGTCTTCCCTTGCCTGGGCCCGCTTTCGAGCGGGCTTTCTTTTTTCTGTCTTGTTTTTTGGTGGTCGTGGCTAGCCGGGTCTCGCCCCGGCAATGCCACGCAAGCACTGCCGTCGATCAAAGTCACAAGAAGATCAGATCTCGATCTTCGACCCCAACTCCACCACCGCGTTATTCGGCAGATTCAAGAATTCCGCCGTCGCACTCGCGTTGTGGTGCATCTGGGCAAACAGCTTTTCGCGCCAAGGCAGCATGCCGTGGCCCAGGGTCGGGATCACGATGTCGCGTGACAGGAAGTAGCTCGTGGTCATGTTCTCGAGCGAGCAGCCTTGGTTGCGCACCTGTTCCAGTGCGGCCGGCAGGTCGGGGTCGTTCTTGAAGCCGTAGTGGACGATGATCTGCCAGCAATCGTGCCCCAGGGGCTCGATCTCGACGCGTTTGTCCAGCCCGATCCAGGGCACCTCATGGTTGCGCACGGTGACAAAGAGGTTGTTCTCGTGCAGCACCTTGTTGTGTTTGAGGTTGTGCAGCAGGGCATTGGGCACATTGCCGGGTGAGGCCGTCAGAAAGACGGCGGTGCCCTCGACGCGCACTGGCGGGCTGATGAAGACGGCGTCCAGAAAGCTCGGCAGGTCCAACGCGTCCTGGCGCAGGGCAGCGTTGAGTTGGGCCCGGCCCTGCTTCCAGGTCGTCATGAGCATGAAAATGAAACCGCCGATGGCCAGCGGGAACCAGCCGCCGTCGAAGAACTTGAGCAGGTTGGACGCAAAGAAGGCCAGGTCCACCACGAAGAAGGCACCCGTCGCGGCGATGCACAGCCACAGCGGGTACTTCCAGCCGTAGCGGATCACAAAGAAGGTCAGCACTGTGGTGATCAGCATGTCCAGCGTGACGGCGATGCCGTAGGCCGCCGCCAGATTGCTGGAGGAGCGGAACAGCAGCACGGCCAGAACGATGGCGACAAACAGGCCCCAGTTGACAAAGGGCATGTAGATCTGGCCCGTATCCTTGACGCTGGTGTGCTGGACCTGCAGGCGCGGCAGGTAGCCGAGCTGGATGACCTGCTTGGTGACGCTGAAGGCGCCGGTGATCAGGGCCTGCGAGGCGATCACCGTGGCCATGGTGGCCAGCAGCACCATGGGCAGCAGGGCCCAGTCTGGCGCCATCATGTAGAAGGGGTTCTTGACGGCTTCGGGGTTGCGCAGCAGCAGCGCGCCCTGGCCGAAGTAGTTCAGTGTGAGCGCGGGCATGACCACGCTGAACCAGGCCAGGCGCACGGGCCGCTTGCCGAAGTGGCCCAGGTCTGCGTACAGCGCCTCGGCGCCGGTCACGCACAGCACCAGGGCCCCGAGGATGATGAAGGTGGTGCCCGGGTAGCTGAAGATGAAGCCCAGGGCGTAATGCGGGCTCAGGGCCCAGAGGATGGCCGGGTTGGTGGCGATCTGCGCCACGCCCAGCAGGCCGATGGCGCCGAACCAGACCAGAGTGATGGGACCGAAAAACTTGCCGATGCCGGCGGTGCCACGCTTCTGCACGGCAAACAGCGCGAACAGGATGACCAGGGTCAGCGGGATCACCGCCTTCTTGAAGGCGGGCGAGACGATCTCCAGGCCCTCGACGGCAGACAGCACTGAGATGGCTGGCGTGATGACGCCGTCGCCATAAAACAGGCAGGTACCGAAGATGCCCACCAGTAGCAGCGTACGCCGCAGCTGAGGCTTGTCCTTGACCGACTGCGAGGCCAGGGCCAGCATGGCCACGAGGCCGCCTTCGCCGTTGTTGTCGGCACGCAGGATCAGCGTGACGTACTTGAGCGAGACGATGATCGTCAGCGTCCAGAAGAAGAGGGAAAGGATGCCGTAGACGTTGTCGTGCGTGAACTCGACATGGCCCGAGCCGAAGACTTCCTTGATGGCGTACAGCACGCTGGTGCCGATGTCGCCGTAGACGACGCCAATGGCGCCCAGGGTCAGTGCGGCAAGCGAGGATTTGGAAGCAGACACTCGTCATCCCCGCTTTCAGCGGCGGGGTTCCGTGAATTGGAAAGACGCCATTGTGCTCCCGCCATCTGGCGCTTCAAACCTTCCCGGGACGGGAAAATCGACTCACCGTGAAAATGTTGCGCCGCAGCAACCGCTTACTTTCAGGCGTAGACTTCGGCCTCGGGGTCCGTGGCCTCCAGCTCGTAGCTGGCGGCCAGCATGGCCAGGCGGCCGATCACGCCGTACATGTAGAAGCGGTTAGGGGCGCTGGCGCCGGGCTTGGCGCCGGGCTGGGGCAGGTGGGTGCTCTGGTCAAAGGCCAGGGGCACGAAGCTGGCACCCGGGGCGTTGAGGTTTTCGTCCACACCGCGCTCGGCATGGATGCGGTAGAAACCGCCGACCACATAACGGTCCATCATGTAGACCACAGGTTCGGCCACGGCATCGTGCATGCGCTCGTTGGTGATCACGCCTTCCTGGATGATGACCTCGTTGACCTCCTGCCCGTCCTTGATCACGCTCATCTTGTTGCGCGTGCGGCGGTTCAGCTCTTCCAGTTCCTTGACGTCGCGCACGGTCATGATGCCCATGCCATAGGTTCCGTTGTCGGCCTTGACGACCACAAAGGGCTTTTCCTTGATGCCGTATTCCTTGTACTTGCGGCGGATCTTGGTCAGCAGCGCATCCACATTGGTGGTCAAGCACTCCATACCCGTGCTCTCGGCGAAGTTGACCTCACCACACTGGTTGAACATGGGATTGATCAGCCAGGGGTCAATACCCAACAGCTTGCCAAAGCGTTTGGAGACTTCTTCATAACTCTGGAAATGCCGGCTCTTGCGGCGCACCGACCAGCCCGCATGCAGGGGCGGCAGCAGGTACTGCTCGTGGATGTCTTCCAGGATGCCGGGGATGCCGGCCGAGAGGTCGTTGTTGAGCAGGATGGTGCAGGGGTCGAAGTCCTTCAGGCCCAGGCGGGTCTTGCTGCGGATCACCGGCTCCAGCGTCACGGTCTCGCCGCCGGGCAACTCGATGGTGGTGTTCTTCTTGATCTCGGGGCTGATGGAGCCGATGCGCACATTCAGGCCGGCCATGTGGAAGATGCGCCGCAGCTGCGCCACATTGCTCAGGTAGAAGGTGTTGCGCGTGTGGTTCTCGGGGATCAGCAGCAGGTTGCGCGCCTCGGGACAGATCTTTTCGATCGCCGCCATGGCGGCCTGCACGGCCAGCGGCAGCATCTCGGATGTGAGGTTGTTCCAGCCCCCAGGGTAGAGGTTGGTATCCACCGGCGCGAGCTTGAAGCCGGCGTTGCGGATGTCGACCGAACTGTAGAAGGGCGGTGTGTGCTCCATCCACTCCAGGCGGAACCAGCGCTCGATGGCCGGCATGGAATCGAGGATGCGCTGCTCGAGCTCGTTGATGGGACCGGTCAGGGCCGTGATGAGATGGGGAACCATGGTGTCCTTGCACGCCCCTCGAATTGGGCTTTTTGTTTCTAGCTTCTTACCTCACCTTGGCCCAAAACGACATATTTCAAGGACGTCAGGCCTTCGAGGCCCACCGGGCCTCGGGCGTGGAACTTGTCGGTGCTGATGCCGATCTCGGCACCCAGACCGTATTCGAAGCCATCGGCAAAGCGGGTACTCGCATTCACCATCACGCTGCCCGAATCCACCTCGGTCAGGAAGGCCTGGGCGTGTTGATGGTTGCTCGTGAGGATGGCGTCCGTGTGGTGGCTGCTGTACTTGTTGATGTGAGCAATCGCCTCATCCAGCCCTGCCACCACCTTGATGCTGATGATGGGTGCCAGGTATTCCTCGTACCAGTCCTGTTCGGTCGCGGCTTTCAGATTCGCGCCCTTCACACCGGCCAGGATGGCCAGGGCTTCGGCATCACAACGCATCTCCACGCCCTTGGCCGCAAAGACGGCGCCGATGCGGGACAGGAATTCTTTCGCCACGCCACGCGCGACCAGCAGACCTTCGCTGGCATTGCAGGGGCTGTACTTCTGGGTCTTGGCGTTGTCGGCCACCTTGACGGCCATGTCGAGGTCACAAGGATCATCCACATAGGTGTGACAGTTGCCATCCAGATGCTTGATGACCGGTACCTTGGCCTCGCGGCTGATGCGCTCGATCAGGGACTTGCCGCCGCGCGGGATGATCACATCCACGTACTCGGGCATGGTGATGAGCTGGCCCACGACTTCGCGGTCCGTCACCTGCACCAGCTGCACGGCCTCGGCCGGCAGGCCGGACTCGACCAGGGCCTGCTGCACGAGTTTGGCCAGGGCCTTGTTGGAGTCGATGGCTTCGGAACCGCCGCGCAGAATGCAGGCATTGCCACTCTTGATCGACAGGCTAGCCGCCTCGATGGTCACATTGGGCCGGCTCTCGTAGATCATGCCGAAGACACCGATGGGCACACGCATCTGGCCCACGCGGATGCCGCTGGGCTGCTGCTTCATGCCGGTGATCTCGCCAATGATGTCGCCCATGGCCGCGAGCTGCTCACAACCCAGGGCCACGGTCTCGAGGACCTTGGGCGTGAGCTTGAGGCGGTCCACCATGGGCTCCGCCAGGCCGGCCGCTTTGGCCCGGACCAAGTCTTTTTCGTTTTCCTGGGCCAGGGCCGCCGTGTTGGCGCGCAGCAGGGCAGCCAGGCGGCGCAGGGCGTCGTTTTTCTTTACCGTGCCGGCCTTGGCCATCAAGGCTGCGGCGGCGCGCGCCTGCCGGCCCAGGGTCTGGGTCAGCTCACTGAGGCGGGCAGCGGTATCGGGCGCGTTCATGGCGCTCATTTTCTCACGGCGGCGCTTTTTGCGGGGACCTGGCTGCAGAGCCCGCACAGCTGCAGGGCCAGACGCTGCAGGGCCTGCCAACCATCGGTGGGCCAGTCCGCCACCTTGAGACCCTTGACGATGCCATCGACCTGGTGCGCGGCCTGCAGCAGATTGGCCAGATCGGTCGCGCTCAGCAGGGGCAGCACGCGCTCGTAAAGGCGTTCCTTGAGGCCCCAGACCCGCTGCTCGCGCAGGGCCATGGGCAGGGGGCGGCCCTGGCCCATAGCGTCCTTGACGCGCTTGAGGGCGCGAATGTCCTCAGCCAGGGCGTAATGCACCAGCACCTCGGCCTCGCCCTCGGCCTTGAGACCATCCAGCATGCGTTGCACACGTGCGGTCTGCCCGGCCAGAACGGCCTCGGCCAGCTTGAACACGTCGTAACGCGCGACGTTGAGTACGGCGCCCTCGACCTGCTCGAAGCTCAGTTCACCCTGGGGGTAGAGCAGGGCCAGTTTCTGGATCTCCTGGTGCGCTGCCAGCAGATTGCCTTCGACGCGGTCGGCAAAAAACTGCAGGGTGCGCTGCCCCTCCTCGCCCTCGGCCACACGCTGACCCTGTGCGCCCAGGCGCTGGGCGATCCATTGCGGCAGGGCCCGCCGCTCCACCGGCTCGACTTGCACGGTCACGCCAAAACTTTCCAAGGCACCGAACCAGGCCCCGGTCTTGGTGGCCTTGTCCAGGCGGGGCAAGAGGATGATCGTGAGCGTGCTGTCGTTGCCCTGGGAGCCTTCCGCCAGCTGTTGCAGGGCCACGCTGCCGTCCTTGCCCGGTTTGCCCGAGGGGATGCGGATCTCGACGATCTGCTTGTCGGCAAACAAGCTCAACGAACCGCCGGCCGCCAGCACCTCGCTCCAGTCGAAATGCGCGCCGGCCACCGTGTGCACGGTGCGCTCGGTATAGCCCTGGGTACGTGCTACAGCGCGGATGGCGTCCGCCGCCTCCTGCAACAACAGGGGCTCGTCACCGTGGAGGGTGTAGAGGCTTTTCAGCCCGCGCTTGAGCTGGGCGTCAAGCTGGGCAGCGGCGACTTGCATCGGGCCTGTCTTCGCTCAGAGCTGGCGGATGGCCGCCAGGCGGCGCAGGATCTGCTGCACCATATCGCCCTGCATATTGCGGTAGAGCATGGCTTCCTCGGCTTCCTTGGCCAGGGCAAAGGCTTCGGAATAGCTCATGGTGCGCTGCTGGACCAGTTCGGTCTCAGATATCAGTTCTTTGCCCAGGGAGGTACGCAGGCGGAACTTGAGGGTCAGGCGCAGCTGGAATTCACGGACCTGCCCGGTGGCACTGACACCGACCACGGTCTTGATGCGCCGCTCGGAATAGACGTCCAGCAGAACTTGCGCATCCTTTTGCCGCTCGGGTTCCGTGATGTAGTCCAGCTGGCCACCGGCCAGCAACTGGCGTCGTAATTCGATGCCCAGCGGCGAATTCGGCGCGACACTGCTGTAGAGTGAGGAGAAGGCGTACTGGGCCGGCTGGCGCAGACCGAAACCGCAGCCCGCCAGCAGCAGCGTCCCTGCCATCAAGCCCAGGAGCAGGTACCGTCGCATGGTCTCAGAGCACCACGTTGACCAGGCGACCCGGCACGACGATGACACGCTTGATCGCAGCGCCCTGGGCCTGAGTCTGCACCGGCTCGCTGGCGACAGCGATGGCCTCGATGGCTTCCTTGGAGGCCCCCGCCGGCACCAGGATGGCGCCGCGCAGCTTGCCATTGATCTGCAGCATGAGTTCAACCTCGTCCTGCTGTAAGGCAGCGTCATCCACCTTCGGCCAGGGTGCATCGAGCAACTCGCCGAGCACGCCGGCATAACCCAGCTCACTCCACAGCGCGTGTGTGATGTGCGGAGTCGCCGGGTAAATGCAGCGCAGCAGGATGCCGAAACCCTCAATCAGCGCCACCTCGGCGCCCGGCGTGCCGGTAGCCTTGAAGTCTTCGAGTGCATTGAGCAGCTTCATGGCCCCGGAGACCACGGTGTTGTACTGCATGCGCTGGTAGTCGTAGTCCACCTGCTTGAGCACACTGTGGATTTCCAGGCGCAGGGCCTTGGCTTCCTTGCCGAAGCTGACGTCCTTGAGCTGTTTGGCGCCCGCCACGCTGGCCAGGGCCGCGCTCGGGTCCATGGCGCCGAGCTTGACGCCGAAGTTCCAGACCCGGCGCAGGAAGCGGTAGCTGCCTTCCACGGCCGCATCGTTCCACTCCAGCGTGGCTTCGGGCGGCGCGGTGAACATGGTGTACAGACGTGCCGTGTCGGCGCCATATTTCTCGATCAGGTCTTGCGGGTCCACGCCATTGTTTTTGGACTTGGACATGGTGCCCACGCCCTCGTAGTCGATGGCTGTGCCCGCGGGCAGGCTGCCCACGGCCTTGTTGAGCTTGGCACCTATGATCTTGCCGCCGGCGTCGAGCACATGCTCCACATCGTGCGGCCAGTAGTACTCCTTGCCACCCTTGTCGGTGCGGCGCGAGTAGATGTGATTCAGCACCATGCCCTGGGTGAGCAATTTGGTGAAAGGCTCGTCAACCTGGACCAGACCCAGATCACGCATGACCTTGGTCCAGAAGCGCGCGTAGAGCAGGTGCAGGATGGCGTGTTCGATGCCGCCGATGTATTGGTCCATGCCGCTGCCGCCGGTAGCGGCATGCTGATCCCGCATCCAGTACGCCGTGCCGTCCGCCACCATCTTGTCGCTGTTCGTCGGGTCGCAGTAGCGCATGTAGTACCAGGACGAATCCACAAAGGTGTCCATGGTGTCCGTCTCGCGCCGCGCAGGCTTGCCACACACGGGGCAGACCACGCCGGCATGGAAGCCAGCGTGTTTGTGCAGCGGGTTGCCCGAGCCGTCAGGGATGCAGTCCTGCGGCAGCACCACAGGCAGATCCTTCTCAGGCACTGGCACCGCGCCGTGTTCTTCGCAATGGATGATGGGGATGGGTGTGCCCCAGTAACGCTGGCGGCTCACGCCCCAGTCGCGCAGGCGCCAGGTGGTCTTCTTCTCGCCCAGGCCGCGCACCTGCAGGGCGTGGGCCACGGCGTTCACGGCCTCGGTGTAGGCCAGGCCGCTGAAAGTGTCGGAGTTGATGGTCACGCCCCGGCTCTTGTCGCCGTACCAGTCATGCCACTGTTTGTAGTCGTAGTGCTGACCATCGACATGCACCACCTGGCGGATAGCGAGCTGGTACTTGAGGGCGAAGGCAAAGTCGCGCTCGTCGTGCGCCGGCACACCCATGACGGCGCCATCGCCGTAACTCATGAGCACGTAGTTGCCGACCCAGACCTCGACCTGCTCCTCGATCAGCGGGTGCTTCACGAAGAGGCCGGTGGGCATACCCTCCTTGTCCCGCAGCGCGAGCTCGGCCTCGGTGGTGCCGCCTTTTTTGCAGTCCTCGATGAAGGCCGCCAGCTTCGGGTTCGTCTTCGCGGCATGCTGGGCTAGCGGATGTTCGGGGGCCACGGCACAGAAGGTCACACCCATGATGGTGTCGGCGCGTGTGGTGAAGACGTACATGCGGCCATCATTGATGAGCTTGCCGTCTTCGCCCTGGATTTCGTGTGTGAAGGCAAAACGCACGCCTTCGCTGCGACCGATCCAGTTCTCCTGCATCAGGCGCACGCGCTCGGGCCAGCCGTTCAGCGTGGCTTTCTCGTTGCCAATCTGCACGTGGTCCAGCAGTTCCTGCGCGTAGTCGGTGATCTTGAGGTAATAACCCGGGATCTCGCGCTTCTCGACCAGGGCACCGGTACGCCAGCCGCGGCCGTCGATCACCTGCTCGTTGGCCAGCACGGTCTGGTCCACCGGGTCCCAGTTCACGACCTGGGTCTTGCGGTAGGCAATGCCCTTCTCCAGCATCTTGAGAAAGAGCCACTGGTTCCACTTGTAGTACGTGGGGGCGCAAGTAGCGACTTCGCGGCTCCAGTCGATGGCCAGGCCCATGGCCTGCATCTGGCCCTTCATGTAGGCGATGTTCTCGTAGGTCCACTTGGCCGGCGGCACGCCGTTCTTGAGCGCCGCGTT
>CAUPRZ010000006.1:0-16921 GCA_963513855.1 uncultured Hylemonella sp. | reverse complement strand
TGCAGCACCTGGCCCAGGCAGGATTGCAGTGGGGCATGGGCGGGATACCGTTCTTGCGCGGAGCGCAGGACGGTGTGTGCCGCCTCGAGTTGCCCGGATTGAGCGAGGAAAAAGGCCAGCGCTGCGTCCGCGTCGGGAGACAGACCACCTTGCTGCGCCTGCCAGGCCAAGGCGATGGCGCCGTAGATATCAAGCGCCTCAAAAGACCGCCATGCCGACGCCAGCAGATCGGAGGTCTGTGGCCCGGTGGAGATCATGCCGCTCAGCCGCGCAAGGCGTGTTGCGATAGAAGGCCCAGCAACTGGGCCACGATGAGGGGCGTCGAGGCTGTGTGGTCCAGGCCACGCTGGCGCGCATCGGCGCTGTAGTCTTCATGCTGCGCCTGGATCTGGCGCAAGGCGGCTTCCCAGACCTGCACAGGCTCCTCAGGGGCATGTATGAGACCGCCCTGGCCGACCACGTGGGGCAAGGCGCCGCGGTCGCTGGCCAGCACGGGGATGCCGTTGATCTGCGCTTCCACCACGGTACGTCCGAAGGACTCTTCCCAGACCGAGGGCATGAGCAGCACGCGGGTCTGTGCGTACACCTCGCGCATGTCGTCGGTGGGTGCGCGCCACTGCACATTGCGCAGCGCCTGCGCGCGTTCGCGGCAGTAGCTCCGCCAATGGGGTTCCAGATTCCAGCTCTCGACCATCAGGAAAGGCAGATCGGGGCACTGTGCGGCCAGGGACAGCACGATCTCGGCCCCCTTGATCGGCACCGGGTTCACAAACAGCATGTGGTGGCCGGCCGGCTGGCCACCCACAAGGTAGCGGTCCGCCTGCACCACGGGCGGTATGACCGCGCTGTGGATGCCGTAGAGCGTCTGCCAGCGCAACGCGGTGAATTCCGAATTGGCCAGGTACAGCAGGGACGGATCGGGCATGAGGTTGCCGCCCAGCTGATGGGGTTCGACGTTGTGCAGGTACACCGCCGTGGGGCGCCCGGTGCGCAGGCTGGCCAGCACCATGGTCGTGAGCGAGGCGCCGCTCTGGACCACGATGATGTCCGGCGACCAGGCGGCAACGGCCAGTGGCAGGGCCTGTGCGGGCGAGGCAGCGCGCAGGCAGAGATAGCCCAGAGTTTCATCCCCATGCATGGGCCGGGACCAGGCCGCGGGATTGCTTTTATCCAGTCCGCAGAGGACCGCGACCTGGGCACCCGCCACCTGCATCGCCAGGCAGAGATCGTGCGTGGTGGTCTGGAGCCCGCCCCGGATGTCCGGCAGGTGGGGATAGTCGGAAACGAAAAGAACGCGCATGGCCCCAGGGCCACGCGTGGACCGCGCGGCCACCCGGTGTAAAAGTCAGGACTGGTTGGGCGACTGGCCCGCGCCCAGCAGGTTCTGCAGCGTGGACGAGGGGCTGGCGCTCTGGTTGGCCTGTGCCCGCGTCGGCAAACGGTCGTTGGCGAAGCTGCCAGGCAAGCCCTGGCCAGAGGGCGGCGCGCTGAGCAGTTGGCCGGGCGGGCTCGGTGGCCGGGTGCCTGGCGTCGTTCCTTGGGGCGGCTGATTGAACTGCTGCAGCATGCCGCTGAGCTGGTTGGTCCCCCAGGGTCTCGGCGGGGTCGGGACACCGTTGTTGACCTGGGTCCCGTAGCCCGGGCGTGTGATGGTCTGGCTCTGGCCGCCACTGCCTGTCACGTTCAGGCGATCGCCGAACAGGAAGGCAGCCTGGGTGTTCTGCCCATCGGTGCTCACCATGGTGATGCCGCCACGAACGCCGGCGATGGCGGTCGGGGTGCGCACCACGGTGTCGTTGCGTTTGCTGAGGAAACCGCCGACCACACGCAGCAGACCACGCCCCAACTCCAACACGATGTTGCCGTCCCGCGACTGGGTGTCATAGCGGTATTCGGCCACGGTGAGCGTGGAGTTGGGCCCCACGGTCACCGCCGACTGGTCCGAAAACAGGATGTGCAGCGTCTGGCTGGGGCCGGTCGTGAACTTCTGGCCACGGGCATTTTCGATGTAGGTGGTGCTGGTGAGAGGCGTGGCATTCACGCGCTGGGTCACCGAGGTGGCAACCCCCGAGCGCGGGTTGGTGGTGGCAGGGGTGGTCTGAGCGATAGCAGCTGGCAGCGCAGCGCCCGTCAGAGCCGCGGCCAGCCACAAGTCCTTGTTGAGCGGCGGAGTCATGGGGCGTTTCCTCAGAAGTTAAAGATCACGGAACCTGATACGGAGGTGTTCCGGTACTTGTAGTTGGGCAGGTTGGCATCGTTGCGGGCGTCCTCCAGGCTGAGCACGAAGGCCCAGGCCTGGGCCAGCGGGATGGTCTGGCTCAGACCGATGCGGAACTCGCGGTCGGCGCGCGCGGTGCCGGCCAGCACATTGGGATCGGCCGCGCCGTAATCACGACGGGTCCCGCCGGCCCAGGCCGTGGTCGTCCAGGGCAAACCGTTGGTGAAGAGGCTAGCGTAGGTGATCGAGTAAGAGCCCCGCAGTTCGTGCGAGCTGAAGTCGTAGATGCTGCTGCCGCTGCTGTTGCGACGGTAGACATAGTCGCCCGAGAGCGCCTGGCCCGAGGCAATCTCCCGGCCGATGCGCGCGCGCAGGGTGTAGAGCGTGCCGTCGAGCTGGGCCGCGTTGGGGTTGTCGATACGGTCGGCGAAGTTGCGCCGCTGCGCATCAAAGCCCACTTCATACAAGGTGAACTCGTCGGCCCGCAGGGCAACATCCAGCCCTCCGCCGGCCGCGCTCAGATACGCTTCCTTCTGGGCCCGCAGACTGGCGGCCTTGACATAGGGACGCAGGGTCAGCCCGTTGAGGCCGTCCGGCATCGGCTTGAATTCCACCCCCGTGTCGAACTCATAACCCACCAGGTCGTAGGCTCGGGTGGGCGTAGCCTGAAGCTGGCTGCTCGAGGGCGAGCGGTACTTGATGGTGAAGGCGCTCAGGTTCGACACGATGGCGGCCGAGTTCTGCGTCTCGAGGTCGTAGACATGGCGCAGACGCGCGCCCAGACTGGCATCCTTGTCACTTTGAGGCATCTGATCCGTCGTCACGGGGACCAGCGCGCCAGCAGCATACACCGACGTTTCATTGGTGCGATACAGCGGATTGGACTGGTGCCGCAGCCCGAGGGCCACACTGCCACTGAACTGGCTGCGCTGGTTGCGGCGTGTCACATCGGCCAGCAGCTTTTGCGCAAACTCGCGGTTGCTGCCCTGCAGGCGCTGGTCGGCCAGCGCTTCACGCGCCAGTGTTTCGGCCATGGCATAGGAGCCCAGACGGTAATAGAGCACCGCCAGATCCACACGCACCTCGGGACCCGAGGCCGGATCCTGCAACTGGCGCTCCAGGGCCGCGATGCCGCCTTCGTAGTTGCCGGCCTGGATCAGCAATCGGGCGTAGTTGGTCCAGAGGCTGGCGTTCTCCGGCTGTTGCATGACCCGCTGAAAGGCTTCCTGGGTCTGGCGCTCAAGTGCGGTGGAGCCATCGGTCTGCGCCGATGCGCCCACGCCTGTGAGGGCAGACAACACGAAGACACCAAGGGCACGTGAATTTCGGGGCGTGAATACTTGCAACAAGGCCGCCTCTCCTGGTTGTTGGGGGTCTAGCGCAGAAGTATAGGACGAAGGCCTGCCTTTCGGTGCTGTTGTCGTACAAACGACACCTTTACGGGCCGCTGCCGCCCCTGGGTCCGACCAGCACCACGACGGTGCCGCCCAAAACGAAGCCCCGCACGAGGCGGGGCTTGTTTTGGCGGAAACGGAGGGATTCGAACCCTCGATGAGGCTCTACACCCCATACTCCCTTAGCAGGGGAGCACCTTCGGCCACTCGGTCACGTTTCCAAAAAGTTCAGGCGCGATTATCGCATGAATCCCGCCGCCGTCAGGCGGAAATTCAAGCCGCCGGCTGGTCCAGGTCGAAGGCCTTGTGCAAGGCGCGCACGGCCAGTTCCATGTACTTCTCGTCGATCACGACGGAGGTCTTGATCTCGCTGGTGGAGATCATCTGGATGTTGATGCCGTCTTCGCTCAGCGCGCGGAACATCTTGCTGGCGATGCCCACATGGCTGCGCATGCCGATGCCGACGATGGACACCTTGCAGATCTTGGTATCGCCCACGACTTCCTTGGCGCCCAGCGCAGGCATCACCTTGTCCTTGAGCAGGTCCATGGCACGCGCAAAGTCATTGCGGTTCACGGTGAAGCTGAAGTCGGTCTTGCCATCCTTGCTGATGTTCTGGATGATCATGTCGACTTCGATGTTGGCCTCGGCCACGGCGCCCAGGATCTGGTAGGCGATGCCGGGCTTGTCGGGCACGCCGACCACGGAGATCTTGGCCTCGTCACGGTTGAATGCGATGCCGGAAACGATGGCTTGTTCCATTTTTTCGTCTTCCTCGAAAGTGATCAGGGTGCCGGACTTGGCTTCCTCGTTGATGTCGATATCCCAGGGCGTGAAGCTGGAGAGCACGCGCAGTGGCACCTTGTACTTGCCGGCAAATTCCACCGAACGGATCTGCAGCACCTTGGAGCCCATGGAGGCCATCTCCAGCATCTCCTCGAAGCTCACGGTGTGCAGGCGGCGTGCCTCGGGCACAACACGCGGGTCGGTGGTGTAGACGCCGTCCACGTCGGTGTAGATCAGGCACTCGTGGGCCTTCATCGCAGCCGCTACGGCCACGGCCGAGGTGTCGGAGCCGCCACGGCCCAGGGTGGTGATGTGGCCCTGATCGTCAATGCCCTGGAAGCCGGTCACGATGACCACCTTGCCCTGGGCCAGATCGGCGCGCACACGCTGGTCGTCGATGGATTCGATGCGGGCCTTGGTGTAGGCGCTGTTGGTCTTGATCGGCACCTGCCAGCCGGCGTAGCTCACCGACTGCATGCCTTCGGCCTGCAGGGCGATGGCCAGCAGCGCGCTGGAAGCCTGCTCGCCCGTGGCGGCCAGCATGTCAAGCTCGCGGTTGGTGGCGTCGTTGGCTTTGGCGGGCGCCAGTTCCTTGGCCAGACCCAGCAGGCGGTTGGTTTCGCCGCTCATGGCCGAGGGCACCACCACCATCTGGTGGCCGGCGCGGGCCCACTTGGCGACGCGTTTGGCGACGTTGCGGATGCGCTCGGTCGAGCCCATGGACGTGCCGCCGTACTTGTGAACGATCAGTGCCATTGAAAATGTTGGATAGGTGGCCGCTGCATGCGCTTGCCGCAACGACCGTGGTCTACAGGGGGAACGCCCTGCCCCGGCCTGATGTTTCAGGGGGCAAAGCCTAGGGATTGTACCAAGTCAGTACCTGTCCCTGCCGCTCGGCATAACCAGCGCCCACCTTGAGGCGGATGCCGTGGCCACGTGTGCTGCAGGCCGCGATCTGGTCCAGCAGTTCCTCCAGCTGGGCCGTGCTCGCCGCCGCGCCATGGACGCTGCGCAGCCAGTGGCGCAACAGATTGGCCTGGCGCTCGCGCGCCAGGGCGCGCAGGGCTGTGATCTGCGGTGGCATGCCGACTCGCGCCAGATCCTCTGTGGCCAGTGCAACCAACAGGCGCTGGGCCTGGGCGGCATGGGCTGCGCTACGCGCAAAGGTGTCGCGAAACTGCGGAAAGGCCACCTCCAATGCCGGCAAGAGGCGCGCGCGGATGCGGTTGCGCGTGTACTGCTCATCAGCGTTGGTCGGGTCCTCGATCCAGGCAATGCCACGTGCGCGCAGGTCCTCGCGCAACGCCACGCCACTCACCTCGAGCAGCGGGCGGTAGTAGGTGATGCCCTCACGTTCCCACTGGGCCGGCATGGCGCTCAGACCCGGCAGGCCGGCGCCGCGACTCAGCGCGAGCAGTAGGGTCTCGACCTGGTCGTCGGCATGCTGGGCCAGGGCGATGTGGTGGATCGGTGCTTGGGCGCTCTCTGCCGCCTGGCGCAGTGCCGTGTAACGCGCGCTGCGCGCAGCGTCTTCGGGGCTCTGGCCCGGCGCGGGGCGAGCGTCGACACGCAGCACCTGCAGGGGGACACTGAGTTGCGCGCAGAAAGCGTGGCAGTGCTGCTCAAAGCTGTCGGCAGCCGCCTGCAGGCCGTGGTGGATATGAATGGCGCGGACCTGGCCGGGCCACTTGTCGGCGCAGGCCAGCAGCAGGGCTGTGGAATCAGCACCGCCGCTGTAGGCCACGGCCAGGGGCAGGCCGGGCTGAAAGGTGTCCACGGCCTGCGCCAGGCTGCGCGTCACTGATACACCTTCGTGCTGCGCACTGCGGTGCGAGCCCCTTGGGAGCGGCCCGGCGGGGCTCTACGCCGCACCCGCGCAGACTTATTTGCCGCTGGTCTTGGTGTCGGTGTAGCGGCCATAGCTCTGCAGACGCTCGTAGCGACGGTCCAGCAGTTCCTTGACCTTGAGGTCGGACACCTGGCGATAGGCGTCGACCAGGGCGCGCTTGAGGAAGGCGGCCATCTGTTTGGTATCGCGATGCGCACCGCCCACGGGCTCGTTGACGATCTTGTCGACCAGGCCCAGGGCCTTGAGACGATGCGCCGTGATGCCCAGGGCCTCGGCGGCGTCCTGCGCACGCTCGGCGGTCTTCCAGAGGATGGAAGCACAGCCCTCGGGACTGATCACCGAGTAGACCGAGTACTGCAGCATCAGAACCTGGTCGGCCACCGAGATGGCCAGCGCACCGCCGGAGCCGCCTTCGCCGATGATGGTGGTGATGATGGGCACTTCCAGCTGCGCCATCTCGAAGATGTTGCGGCCGATGGCCTCGGACTGGCCACGCTCCTCGGCGTCGATGCCGGGATAGGCACCGGGCGTGTCCACGAAGGTAAAAACCGGCAGGCCGAACTTCTCGGCCGTCTTCATCAGGCGCAGGGCCTTGCGGTAGCCCTCGGGCTTGCTCATGCCGAAGTTGCGCAGGCCACGCTCCTTGGTGTCGCGGCCCTTCTGCTGGCCCAGCACCATGCAGGGTGTGCCATTGAAGCGGGCCAGGCCGCCCACGATGCTCAGATCGTCGGAGAAGTGACGGTCACCGTGCATCTCGACAAAATCGGTGAACAGCTCGTTGACGTAGTCCAGCGTGTAGGGACGCTCGGGATGCCGGGCGATCTTGGTGATCTGCCAGGGGTTCAGGTCGCTGTAGACATCTTTGGTGAGCTGCAGGCTCTTCTTGCTGAGCTGGTCGATCTCTTCGCTGATGTCGACGGCGGATTCGGTCTGAACGTAACGCAGTTCCTCGATCTTGGCTTCGAGTTCGGCAATCGGCTGCTCGAAGTCGAGAAAAGTCTTCTTGGCCATCAGGGACCTCCTTGTAGGTTTCTAGCCTGCCCAACGACAGGGCTGGCGGGGCTGCCTCGGTGGCTCAGTACGCGACCGGCAGCGGATCCAGCGAGCGCCAAATATACCAAGTTGCGACACTGCAGTACGGCGCCCAGGCGGCGGCCACTTCGCGCGCATCACTGCGGCTCACGGACTCGCCCGAGAAGTAATTGTGGCTGATACCGTTGATCAGGCCCACATCGTCCAGCGGCAGCACATTGGGCCGCATCAGATGGAAGATCAGGAACATCTCGGCCGTCCAGCGGCCGATACCCCGGATGCCCGTGAGCTCGGCGATGATGGCCTCGTCGTCCATGTCTTTCCAGGCCACGGCCCGGATGGCGCCGCTGTCGAAATGCAAGGCCAGGTCCACCAGGTACTCGACCTTGCGCACGCTCAGGCCCGCAGCGCGCATATCGTCCACCTTGAGTTTGAGCACATTGGCCGCGCTCATGCGCTTGGGCAAAGCCGCACAACGGTCCCAGACCGTCTGCGCCGCCTTGACCGAAATCTGCTGACCCACGATGCTGCGCGCCAGGGTGGTGAAGGCGTCGCCCCGGGTCTGCAGGCAGACGTCGCCGTGCTGGGGGATGATGCGCTTCATCACCCGATCCTTTTTCATCAGGTGCTTGCAGGCCTCTTCCCAATAGTCGGGCGTGGCAAGTTTGGGCGCTGGGCTCACTGTGCAGCTTCCCAGAGGGTGCCCGTGGGCGAGTCCTTGAGCACGATGCCCTGCTCCAGCAAGGCCTTGCGAATGCGGTCGGCCTCGGCGAAGTTCTTGGCGGCCTTGGCCGCGGCGCGTAACTCGATCTGGATGCGAATGGCTGTTTCGTCCAGAGCCGAACCGGCCTGCAGGAAAACCGTCGGGTCCTCCTGCAAGAGGCCCAGGCAAGCACCCAGGGCCTGGAGCAGCCCAGCCAGTTGCGCCGAACCGGTCTTGTTGACCTCGGTCGCCAATTCAAAGAGCACGGCCACGGCCTCAGGCGTGCCGAAGTCCTCGTCCATGGCGACCTTGAAGCGCGCAGCGTAGGGATCTGCCCAATCGATGTGCTGTAGCGGCGCAGGCTTCACAGCCTGCAGCGCCGTGTACAGACGCTTGAGCGCGTTGCGTGCATCGTCCAGATGGGCGTCGCTGTAGTTCAGCGGACTGCGGTAGTGCGCACGCAGGATAAAAAAGCGCACGGTCTGCGCGTCGTACTTCTGCAGGATCTCGCGGATGGTGAAGAAGTTGCCCAGGGACTTGGACATCTTCTCGTTGTCCACGCGCACAAACCCGTTGTGCATCCAGTAGCGCGCCAGCGGCTTGCCGGTGGCGCCTTCACTCTGGGCGATCTCGTTCTCGTGGTGCGGAAACTGCAGATCGGCGCCGCCACCATGGATATCGAAGCTCTCGCCCAACATCTCGCAACTCATGGCCGAGCACTCAATGTGCCAACCCGGGCGACCGGGACCGTAGGCGCCGCCCCACTTGGCCTCGTCGGGCTCGGTGGGCTTAGCCGACTTCCAGAGCACGAAATCCAGCGGATCGTCCTTGCCGTCGAGCACGGCCACACGTTCGCCCGCGCGCAATTCGTCCAGCGACTTGCCGGAGAGCTTGCCGTAGCCCTGGAACTTGCGCACCGCGTAGTTCACGTCGCCGTTGGAGGAGCGGTAGGCCAGGCCCTTCTTTTCCAGGCGTTCGATCAGGCCCAGCATCTGCGGCACGTACTCGGTGGCGCGCGGCTCGTGCGTGGGGCGCTCGATGCCCAAGGCGTCGGCATCCTGGTGCAGGGCGGCGATCATGCGCTCAGTCAGGGCGCGGATGGTCTCGCCGTTCTCCAGCGCGCGCTTGATGATCTTGTCGTCGATGTCGGTGACGTTACGCACATAGGTCACGCGATAGCCGCTGGCCTTGAGCCAGCGCTGTGCCACGTCAAAAGCCACCATGGCCCGGGCATGGCCCAGATGGCAGAGGTCGTAGACCGTCATGCCGCAGACGTACATGCGGACGTGGCCGGATTCGAGCGGGCTAAAGGGTTCCAGCGCACGCGACAGCGTGTTATAGATGCGAAGGCTCATGGATCAATCGGGAACCGCTGCGCAGACGAACGAGGCAGCGGTTGCAAACAGGGGCGGGGCTACAATCGCACGCAGTATATAGCCCCGGCCTGATGCGCAGGACCGGGTCATCCCCAGTCTCCGCACGGCGTCATGAAACCAGCCCGACCTCTCGTCCACACCCTGATGTTCCTGCTGGCCCTGCTGACGGCCAGCCTGGCCCGGGCCGATGTCTACAGCGACGTGAGCCAGCTCTTGCGCGGTGACCGTCTGGCCGAGGCCGAGACCCGGATTGACGCCCACCTCAAGACCAAACCGCGCGATCCGCAGATGCGCTATTTCAAGGGTCTGGTCCAGCGTGACAGCGGTCGTCAGGCCGAGGCCATCGCCACTTTCACCCAGCTCAACGAAGATTTCCCTGAGTTGCCCGAACCCTATAACGCCCTGGCCGTCATCCACGCCGCCCAGGGCGACTATGAGCGTGCGCGTCTGGCGCTGGAGCTGGCCGTGCGCGCCAACCCGGCCTATGCCACGGCTTACGAAAACCAGGGCGATCTGTACAGCCGGCTGGCGCGCCTGTCCTATTGCAAGGCCCTGCAGCACGACGCCGGCAATGGCGAGCTCCAGACCCGCATGGCCGCGCTGGGGGTCAGCTGTCCGTGACGGGCTCGCAGGTCCATGCCGGCCGCCAGCCCGGCCCCTCTACAATTCGCCCGTTCATGAAGCAAGGCCACCCCCTCACCCGCTCCCTCCTGGGCTTCGCCCTCGCGGTCGCCCTGGGCATGGCCCATGCCAACGACGACGGCATCAGCCAGTTGCTGCGTGAAGGCAAGTTCGCCGAGGCACAGACCCGGGTCGACCGCCTGCTCACCGCCAAACCGCGTGACCCGCAACTGCGCCTCTACAAAGGTGTGATCCAGCGTGAATCGGGTCGCCCCAATGAGGCCCTGGCCACTTTCAGCAAACTCAGCGAAGACCACCCCGAACTGCCCGAGCCTTACAACAACCTGGCCGTCATCTACGCGGCCCAGGGGCAATACGACAAGGCCCGCATCGCCCTCGAAAAAGCGCTGCGCACAAATCCCAGCTACGCCACGGCGCATGACAACCTGGCCGACGTCTACGCCCGCCTCGCCAGCCAGGCCTATAGCAAGGCCCTGCAACTCGAAGGCACGCCCCCGCCCACCCCGGCACGGCTGGCCATGATCCGGGATCTGCCCGGCTCGGCCGCCAGCGCCACACGCCCTGTGGTGGTGGCCGCAGCACCCACGCCCGCCCCCAAGCCTGCCGCGGCTCCCGCGCCGGTCACGGCGGCTGCACCGCCCCCGGCCCCTGGGGCCAAGCCTCCGCTTGTCGCTGTCGCTCCCGCCAAGCCGGCCACCCCAGCCCCGACGCCCGCAAACACCGCCCCCGCCGACAGCACGCGTGAGGTGGAGCAGGCCGTGCGGGCCTGGGCCCAGGCCTGGTCGGATCGGAATATGGGCCCCTATCTGGCCGCCTACGACCCGAGCTTCGACACCGGCAAACAAAGCCGCAGCGCCTGGGAACAGGACCGCCGGGCCCGCATCTTGGGCAAGTCACGTATCTCGGTCCAGTTGCTGGAACTCCAGATCACGGTCAAGGGCAACCGTGCCGTGGCAAAATTCCGCCAGGACTACAAGGCCGATGCCCTGTCCATCCTGAGCCGCAAGACGCTTGAGCTCGCCTGGACGGACAAGCGCTGGCTGATCGTCAAGGAAAACTCGGGCAGCTGAGGGACGATTCCCCACATCGGCCTGTGGTCCCCTGCAGGCATTGCCCCGTCATGACATGAACCTTGGCTTCATCACCTCACTGTTGCTCGCCACTGCTGCTGCCGGCCTCGCACTGCCGGTGCACGGGCAGGCCATGCGCACGGCCATGGCCCTCCAGCGCCCGGCCCCGGTACAGGAAGCCACACCGGAAACACGGCTCATCGAAATCTATCGCCTGGCAGGCAGCGGCCAGACACGTGAAGCCCTGCGGCGCGCCGAAAACCTGGTGCAGGACCACCCCAACTTCCAGCTGGCCCAGCTGGTCTATGGTGATCTGCTGACCACCCAGACCCGGCCCGTGCGCGACTTCGGCGACGTGCCGGCCACGCTGACCACCGGCCACAGCGCCCAGACCCTGGCCGAGTTGCGCCACGAATCGCAGATGCGGCTCAAGGCCCTGCGCGAGCGCCCACCGGCCGGCACCATCCCCTCGCAGTTCCTCTCGCTGTCGCCGCGCAACCGCCACGCCATCGCCATCGATGCCTCGCGCTCACGCCTCTACCTGTTCGAGAACACGCCGCAACAGCTCAAGCTGGTGGCCGACTTCTACATCTCGGTCGGCAAGTCCGGTATCGAGAAGATGGTCGAAGGCGATGCCCGCACGCCGCTGGGCGTGTACTTCATCGTCAGCAATCTGGACCCCAAGTCGCTGAGCGACTTCTACGGCTCGGGCGCCCTGCCCATCAACTACCCCAATGTGCTGGACAGCAAACGCGGCAAGACCGGTCGCGGCATCTGGCTGCACGGCACGCCGCCCAACCAGTTCGCGCGCGCGCCGCTGGCCTCCGACGGCTGTGTGGTGCTCTCGAACCCGGATCTGGCCTTCATCAGCCGCACGGTGGAGTCACGCACCACACCGGTGGTGATTTCCCCACGCCTGGACTGGGTGGCGCCGCACAGCGTGCAGGCCGAGCGCAAGCCTTTTGAGGATGCGCTGGCTGCCTGGCGTAGCGCCAAGTCCCGCGGCGACATCGACCAGCTGCTACGCTTCTACACCCCCGACTTCAACAGCTTTGGCAAGACCCTGACCGAATGGACGCCCGCCCTGCGCAGCGAGGTCGACAAGGTGCGCGGCAAACCCATCGAGCTCAAGGACCTGTCCTACCTGCGCTGGACCGATGCCTCGGACACCATGGTCGTCACCTTCGGCGAGGTAACCCATGGCGAACGCAGCGGCCCGACCAAGCGCCAGTACTGGGTACGCCAGGGCAGTGAATGGAAAATTTTCTTTGAAGGAATCATCGGATGAACCGGACTCTCATTTCAGGGCTGCGCCGCAGCCTCTTGCTGGCAACGGCCACTCTGTGCGTGGCAGGTGCCGCACAGGCCCAGGGTGCCCCCGCGCCCCGCGTCAAGCTGGCCACCAGTGCCGGTGACATCGTGCTGGAGCTGCAGGCCACCAAGGCCCCCAAGTCGGTCGAGAACTTCCTGGCCTATGTGAAGAAGGGCCACTACAACGGCACCGTGTTCCACCGCGTCATCCCCGGCTTCATGATCCAGGGCGGCGGCTTTGACAAGGCCATGGCACAGAAGCCCACGGAAAAACCGATCGAGAACGAGGCCGGCAACGGCCTGAAGAACGACAAGTACACCGTCGCTATGGCGCGCACCCCGCACCCGCACTCGGCCTCGGCGCAGTTCTTCATCAACATCAACAACAACGCCTTCCTCAACCACACGGCGCCCACCCAGCAGGGCTGGGGTTATGCCGTCTTCGGCCGTGTCGTCGAAGGCGAGGACGTGGTGGACAAGATCGCCGCCGTGCCCACCGGCGACAAGGGCATGCACCAGAACGTTCCCCTCACCCCTATCATCATCAACGCGGCCACTGTGCTGCCCTGAGAAAGCCCGCCATGAGCAATCCCCAAGTTGAACTCCAGATCACCGGCTTCGGCACCATCAAGATCGAACTCGATGCCGCCAAGGCCCCCAACAGCGTGGCCAACTTCCTGGCCTATGTGAACAAGGGCCACTACGACGGCACCGTGTTCCACCGTGTCATCCCCGGCTTCATGATCCAGGGCGGTGGTTTTGCCGTGGGCATGGAACAGAAGCCCTCCGACAAGCCGATCGACAACGAGGCCAACAACGGCCTGAAGAACACCAAGTACACCCTGGCCATGGCGCGCACCAACGACCCGCACTCGGCCACGGCGCAGTTCTTCATCAACGTGGCCGACAACGGCTTCCTCAACCACACCGCCCCCTCGGCCCAGGGCTGGGGTTATGCCGTGTTCGGCAAGGTGGTGGCCGGCAACGACGTGGTCGACAAGATCGCCGCCGTCAAGACCGGACAAAAGGGCTTCCACGGCGACGTGCCCAAAGAGGATGTGGTGGTCGAGAAGGCCACGGCCCTCTGATCACACCTGTCCCCATGCCCTCGACCACTCACCGGTACGCCGAGCTGCACGCGCCGGCGCACTGGCGGGTGGTCGATTTCATTTCCGACCTGCACCTGCAGGCCAGCGAACCGTTGACTGTTCAGGCCTGGAAGGATTACCTGCAAGCCACCCGCGCCGATGCCGTCTTCATGCTCGGTGACCTGTTCGAGGTCTGGGTCGGCGACGACGGTCTGGACAGTGACGACGAAGACGCCCGCTTCGAGCGCGAATGCATCGAAGCCATGCAGGCCGCCGGTGCCCAGCATGCGCTCTATTTCCTGCACGGCAACCGCGACTTCCTGCTCGGCGCGGCCGCTGCACAGCGTGCCTGCTGCACCCTGCTGGCCGACCCCACCACCCTGGTCTTCGGCGGCCAGCACTGGCTGCTGAGCCATGGTGACGCGCTCTGCTTGGACGACCACCCATACATGGCCTTTCGCGCCCAGGTCCGTACCGAGGCCTGGCAGCAGGCCTTTCTGGCCCAGCCCCTGGCACAACGCCGCCAGATCGCTCGTGGCCTACGCCAGCACAGCGAAGAGCGCAAACGCAGCGGCGTGACCTATGCCGATGTGGACGCAACGATGGCGCGCGAATGGCTGCAGCACGCCGATGCCCACACCCTGATCCACGGCCACACCCACAGGCCGGCTGACCACGTGCTGGGCGCTGGCCTCGTTCGGCACGTGCTCAGCGACTGGGATCTGGCGGCCCAGCCCGCGCGCGCCGAAGTCCTGCGCCTGCACCTTCCCGACGATGGCGGTAAACCTGTCACGCAGCGCCTGCCGCTGGCGGACGCCATCTGAACATGCAACGCTGGCTGGATCGCCTGCTAGGGCGCGAACGCCAGCCGCGCCGCCCGCTCCCTGAAGCGCTCTGGCAGAGCACCCTGGACGCCTGCCCTTATCTGCGTGCCTTGCCGATGGCCGACCTGGAGCGGCTGCGCACGCTCGCTGCCCTCTTTCTCGAAGACAAGGAGTTCCATGGTGCCCAGGGCCTGCACATCAGCGACACCATGGCCCTGACCATCGCCGCCCAGGCCTGCCTGCCCGTGCTGCATTTCGGCCCGGGCGAACATGCCCTGCGCTGGTACGACGACTTCGTGGGCATCGTGGTGCACCCCGACGAAGTGGTCGCGCAGCGTGAAATTGTCGACGCGCATGGTGTCGTCCATCAGTACGAAGAAGCCCTGGCCGGCGAAGCCATGCCCGACGGACCGATCATGCTGAGCTGGCAGGACGTCAGCGCAGCCTCCAGCGAGAGCGGCTACAACGTGGTCATCCACGAATTTGTGCACAAGCTGGATCTGCGTGACGGCGTGGCCGACGGCTGCCCACCCCTGCCTGCAGGCTTCATGGGGCAGGCCAACGCACGCGCGGCGCGCCAGCACTGGCTGGACACGCTGCAGGCCGCATACGATGCATTTCGTGAAGAGGTGATCAAAGCCGAACGTTTCGGCACCATGCCCACCTGGCTCGACCCTTATGGGGCCGAAGACATCGCCGAGTTCTACGCCGTGGCCAGCGAAGCCTACTTCGTCAACCGCGCGCGTTTTGGCCAGGAGTTCCCAGCCCTGTTGCCGCTGTTCGACGCGTACTACCGGCCGCAAGCCTGAGTGTTCAACGCCGCAGCAGGACCTTGAGAACCTGCTGCAAACGGCGGGCCTGACCCGTCTCGTGCGCAGCCCCCAGCACACGTGCCGCATCCTGACCCCAGGTCTGGGCCGGTGGCGCATCGTTGCGGCGCGTGAGCAGTTGCAGCTGCAGGGCACGACGGGCCTCGATCTGCTCGGCTGGTGTCGGCACCTCGGCCGCCACTTCCAGGCGCAGCAGGGCTTCGGTGGCATCACTGCCCGCCGGGGCCGACAGGGCCTGGGTCCAAAGCATGCGCACGGCCGGCGTGACCCGGCCACCGAGTTCGGCCGGCGTGGGCAGGCGCGTCGCATCACGCTGCTCCCAGGCGGTCAACAGCTGCGTGAGCGCTTCGCCATGGGCCTGGGCAGCCAGTTTCTTGAGAGTGCCCTGAGCATGCTCCAGCGCGTCCCGCTGGGCGCGGAAAGCGGCATCCCCCAGACGCGGTGTGTCACGCTGCGGACGTTCGGCGCGGTCAGCGCGTTCGGGCCGGCGCTCATCACGGCGCGGACCATCCCGACGTTCACCCGGACGACCACGTCCTGCGGGTGCAGCCGGCTCGGCCCGTTTCATACCGGGGCGGTCATCTCCGCGCACCGCCACCACGGGCTTGCGCGGCTGGGCGGGAGCGGGGGCTGCCGCAGCTGGCGCGGCCTCTTCGCTCGTGGGCAGGGCCTCGGCGGCACCCGCCGCGGGTGTTGTGGTCGTGGCTGCAGCCGCCGTGCGCCCCTGGAGCGCAGCTTCCAGCGCCGCCATGGTGGCCCGGATCGCCTGGGCGTCACCGCTGGCGTTCGCGGCCTCCAGCGCCTGGGCCGCCTCCAGCACGGCGCGGTCATACGCGCTCATGGCAGCGGCCGCCTGCTCGCGCGTCGCATTCTTGCGGGCAAAGGCCTCGTCGATGGGCTGGCGGAAGGCGTCCCAGAGCTTCTGCTCCTGACGCCGATCCAGCGGCACGGCATGGGCCTCGGTCTGCCAGCGCTGCTGCACGGCCTTGACGGCATCAATGCGCAGCATGGGCGCAGCACCGAGCTGCTTGGCCTCTTCAATCATGGCCTGGCGTCGCTGCAGGCTCTCTTTCTGCGCAGCGTCCAGGGGCGCGCTGGCCGCGGCCATGGCGCTCTTCCATTGCGCCTGCATCTCAACAAAGGCCTTCTCGCTCAGATGACCGGCATCGCGCCAACGGTCGGCAAACTGGTGCAGTTCGCGGTTGAAGGTTTTCCAGTCGGCGCCCGCTGGCGCTGCATGCGCCGCCGTCCAGGCCTTGAGCTCCTCGATCAGGGCCAGCCGTTTGGTCTTGTGCTCGGCCGCCTCGGCCTTGATCTTGTCCAGCCAGGCCTCGACCACCTTGTAGGCCTGGTTGCAGGCCTCGTCAAAACGTTTCCACAACCCGTGGTTGGGCACGCCGCCCTGGTCGGTCTGCTTCCATGCCTCGCGCAATTCGCGCAGAGACTCCTGCATCTTGCGGCCGCCCAGGGACTGCCCCTCGGGGCGCTTGAGCAGCGCCTCGGCCTTGCCCACGAGCTCTTCGCGCAACTGGTCGGCGCGCCAGCGCTGCCACCCTTCAAGCTCGCCTGCCGCTCCCAGGGCCGCATGGGCCTGGCGGTCCAGATGGCCATCAATATGTCGACCGTGTTCCTTGAGAGCCAGTCGCAGGGCCTGGGCCGCGCCCGCGCTGGCCTTGCCATGACCCTGAGCGATTTCCTGCTCCAGATGGCCCAACACTTCACGCACCGCGGCCGTGGCCTGGGCGCGGAGTTCAGGGTCAACCTTGGGCTAGTTGGGGGCTGCGGCGACTTCGGCCGG
>CAUPRZ010000005.1:0-21318 GCA_963513855.1 uncultured Hylemonella sp. | reverse complement strand
GTCTTCGCTGCTTCAGTTTCTGCAGGACGGTCCACCAGTTCCACCAGGGCCATGGGAGCGTTGTCGCCCACGCGGAAGCCCATCTTCAGGATACGGGTGTAGCCGCCCGGACGTGCCTTGAAACGCGGGCCCAGGTCGTTGAACAGCTTGGTGACGCTGTCGCGGTCACGCAGGCGGTCGAATGCCAGGCGGCGGTTGGCCAGGGTGGCTTCCTTGGCCAGGGTGATCATGGGTTCCACAACGCGGCGCAGTTCCTTGGCCTTGGGGACCGTGGTCTTGATGACTTCGTGCTCGATGAGCGAATTCATCATGTTGCGCAGCATGGCGAGGCGGTGCTCGCTGGTGCGGTTGAGTTTACGGAGTCCGTGTCCGTGGCGCATGGTGCTATCCTATCTTTATATAAACAGGCAGCCGTATCAGGTACTGCCCGGTGCACCCAGCCCTTTAGGGCTGGTTTTCCGTCCCGCTGATGTGCGGGACCGGTATTCTAGATCAACGCTTTTCGAGCGCGGCCGGTGGCCAGTTTTCGAGCTTCATGCCCAGCGTCAGGCCACGCGAGGCCAGAACTTCCTTGATCTCGTTGAGCGACTTGCGACCCAGGTTGGGGGTCTTGAGCAGTTCGTTCTCGGAGCGCTGGATCAGGTCGCCGATGTAATAGATGTTCTCTGCCTTCAGGCAGTTGGCCGAACGCACCGTCAGTTCGAGCTCGTCGACCGGACGCAGCAGGATCGGGTCGAACTGGCTGCCGCTGCGCGGTGCCGGTGCGTCGAAGGCGGCGAGTTCGCTGCCTTCCAGCTGAGCGAAGACGGCCAGCTGTTCGACCAGGATCTTGGCCGAAGCGCGCACGGCATCTTCAGCGGTGATCGCGCCATTGGTCTCAATCTCGATGATCAGCTTGTCCAGGTCGGTACGCTGCTCGACGCGGGCGCTCTCGACGGTGTAGCTCACGCGCTTGACCGGCGAGTAGGAGGCGTCCAGCACGATACGGCCGATCGACTTGTTGGGTTCATCGCCGTAACGGCGCATGGTGCCCGGCACATAACCACGGCCCTTTTCGACCTTGATCTGCATGTCGAGCTTGCCGCCGGCCGACAGGGTGGCGATGGCGTGCTCGGGATTGATGATCTCGACGTCATGCGGGGTCTGGATGTCACCAGCGGTGACCACACCCTCGCCGTCCTTGCGCAGGCTCAGCGTGACTTCGTCACGATTGTGCAGCTTGAAGACCACGCCCTTGAGGTTCAGCAGGATGTTGACCACATCCTCTTGCACGCCGTCGATCGACGAGTACTCGTGCAGAACGCCGGCGATGGTCACTTCGGTGGCCGCATAACCCGGCATCGACGACAGCAGGACGCGACGCAGCGCGTTGCCCAGCGTATGGCCATAGCCACGCTCAAACGGTTCCAGCGCCACTTTGGCGCGGTTCGGGCCGAGTTGTTCGACGTTGATTGCTTTGGGTTTCAGCAGACTGGTTTGCATGCAGACTTCCTGTCAATACCCCCGGCTCGTTACACCGGTAAGGCTGGTGAAGTGCCCGACCGGAATGCTTCCCGGTCAGGTACGAAAAACTCCAAGGTCGAGGTTGCGCAGCAACCTCGTTTCACCTTGTTTACCTCGAGTACAACTCGACGATCAGCGATTCGTTGATGTCGGCCCCAAACTCGTCGCGGTCGGGCGTCTTCTTGAAAGTGCCTTCGGCTTTGTCGATGTTAACCTCAACCCAGGCGGGGATGCCGACCTGCTGCGCCAGTTGCAGAGCTTCGACCACACGGTTCTGCTTCTTGGACTTTTCGCGCACACCGATCACGTCACCGGTCTTGACCGAGTAGGACGGGATGTTCACGGCACTGCCGTTCACGGTGATGGCCTTGTGCGACACCAGCTGACGCGCTTCGGCGCGGGTGGAGCCGAAGCCCATGCGATAGACCACGTTGTCCAGGCGCGATTCCAGCAGGAACAGCAGGTTAGCACCGGTGTTGCCCTTGCGGCTGTCAGCCTGCTCGAAGTAGCGGCGAAACTGCTTTTCCAGCACGCCGTACATGCGCTTGACCTTCTGCTTTTCGCGCAGCTGCAGGCCGAAGTCGGAGGTACGCTGACCGGAGGTGCGGCCGTGCTGGCCGGGCTTGGAGTCGAACTTGGCCTTGTCGCTGATGGAGCGGCGGGCGCTCTTCAGGAACAGGTCGGTGCCTTCACGGCGGGAGAGTTTGGCCTTGGGGCCGAGATAACGTGCCACTTGATCTTCCTTTTCTGTCAACTACTGCAGCATTTGTCTGCAGGAGCCACCCGCGTGAGGCGGATGGCGGTGGGCTTGGTGAAAAACTGTTGCGTACCGCTTAGATGCGGCGACGCTTCTGCGGACGGCAGCCGTTGTGCGGCACCGGCGTCACATCAGAAATGATGTTGATGCGGATACCCAGGGCAGCCAGTGCACGCACCGAAGACTCGCGACCGGGGCCGGGGCCCTTGATCTCGACGTCCAGGTTCTTGATGCCCTGCTCCATGGCGGCGCGGCCAGCCACTTCGGACGCCACCTGGGCGGCGAAGGGAGTGGACTTGCGCGAACCCTTGAAGCCCTGGCCGCCGGAGGAGGCCCAGGACAGGGCGTTGCCCTGACGGTCCGTGATCGTGATGATCGTGTTGTTGAAGGAGGCGTGCACGTGGGCGACGCCGTCAGCCACGTTCTTGCGGACCTTCTTGCGCACACGCTGCGCGGCATTATTGGCGGGAGCTTTAGCCATGGTGATCTTTCAATGCCAGTTTATTTCTTCAGTGCTGCAGCGCCCTTGCGCGGACCCTTGCGGGTACGGGCATTGGTGCGCGTACGCTGACCACGCATGGGCAGGCCACGGCGATGACGGAAGCCGCGGTAGCAGCCGATGTCCATCAAACGCTTGATGTTCATCGTGGTCTCGCGACGCAGGTCACCTTCGATGGTGATACCAGCGATCTGGTCGCGGATTTTTTCCAGATCAGAGTCGGTCAGATCTTTGATCTTCTTGGAATATGCAATGCCGCAGGCATCGCAAATCTTGCGAGCGCTCGTGCGACCGATGCCGAAGATGGCGGTCAAGCCAATTTCTGCATGCTTATGCGGCGGAATGTTGATGCCAGCGATACGTGCCATTTTCGTCCTCTATAACTCTTGCAATCAGCCTTGACGCTGCTTGTGGCGGGGATCCGTGCAGATCACACGCACCACGCCCTTGCGGCGGATGACTTTGCAGTTGCGGCAAATTTTCTTGACCGAAGCCGAAACTCTCATTTCACTCTCCTAAAACTTCTACAGCCTGGCTCCGGACTATCCGGAACCTGCAAATTCATTTCGCCCTGAACACGATCCGCGCACGGGTCAGGTCATAAGGCGTCAACTCTACCGTCACCTTGTCACCCGGCAGGATCCGGATGTAATGCATCCGCATCTTGCCGGAGATGTGACCCAGAACGATGTGGCCGTTTTCCAGCTTCACGCGGAAGGTCGCGTTCGGCAGGTTCTCCACCACCTCACCCTGCATCTGAATCACATCGTCTTTTGCCATCTCTTTCAGGCACCCAGGGTCGGCTTGAAATTAGCTTTCTTCAACAGTGATTCATATTGCTGCGACATCATGTAGTTCTGAACCTGGGCCATAAAGTCCATGGTCACGACCACAATGATCAGCAGCGAGGTACCCCCGAAGTAGAACGGAACGTTGTACTTCAGGATCAAAAATTCAGGCAGCAGACAGACGAAGGTGATGTAGATCGCACCAGCCAGCGTCAGGCGCAGCAGGATCTTGTCAATGTACTTCGCGGTCTGGTCGCCCGGACGGATGCCCGGGATGAAGGCGCCACCCTTTTTCAGGTTGTCCGCCGTCTCACGGCTGTTGAACACCAGCGCCGTGTAGAAGAAGGCGAAGAAAATAATCGCCGTTGCATACAGCATCACATAGATAGGCTGACCCGGGGTCAAGCTACCTGCGATGTCCTTGAGCCACAGCATCGAGTCACCACTACTGAACCAGCTCACCACGGTGGCGGGCAGCAGGATGATGCTGGAGGCGAAGATGGGCGGAATCACACCGGCCATGTTCAGCTTGAGCGGCAGATGCGACGACTGGCCACCGTAAACCTTGTTGCCCACCTGACGGCGCGCATAGTTCACCAGGATCTTGCGCTGGCCACGTTCGACGAACACCACAAACCAGGTCACCAGGACCACCAGCGCCACGATGAAGATGGCAGCGATGATGCTCATGGAACCGGTACGCACCAGCTCCAGCAGCCCACCGATGGCACTCGGCAGACCGGCAGCGATACCGCCGAAGATCAGGATCGAGATACCGTTGCCCAGACCACGCTCGGTGATCTGCTCACCCAGCCACATCAAGAACATGGTGCCTGCCGTCAGCGTCACCACGGCGGTGAAACGGAAGCCGAAACCAGGAGCAATCACCAGACCCGGCGAGCTTTCCAGCGCGACGGCAATGCCCAGCGACTGGAACAGGGCCAGGCCCAGGGTCGCATAACGCGTGTACTGCGTGATCTTGCGACGGCCGGCTTCGCCTTCCTTCTTGATCTGCTCAAAAGCGGGCAGCACATAGGTCAGCAGCTGCATGATGATCGACGCGGAGATGTAGGGCATGATGCCCAGCGCGAACACCGTGAAGCGCGACAGCGCGCCACCCGAGAACATGTTGAACAGGCTCAGGATGCCGCCCTGCTGCCCCTGGAACAGCTTGGCCAGCTCGTCGGGGTTGATGCCCGGCACCGGGATGTGCGCACCGATGCGGTACACCACCAGGGCGAGCAGCAGGAAGACCAGCCGGCGACGCAAGTCGCCGAACTTGCCGGTCTTAGCAATCTGAGCTGCGTTCGTTGCCACTTCTTTGCTTCTTTCCGAGGTCGGTCAGATTCAGGCCACGCTGCCGCCGGCTGCCTCGATGGCAGCCTTGGCACCAGCGGTCGCACCGATACCGTTCAGCTTGACGGCCTTCTTGAGCTCGCCCGACTTGATGACCTTGACCACCTTGGCCAGCTCGCCCACCAGGCCAGCTTGCTTGAGCGTCAGGAGGTCGACGGTGTCGGCGCCCAGCAGCTCCAGCGCGCTGAGTGTGACTTCAGCGTTGTACTTGAGCAGCTGCGACTTGAAGCCGCGCTTGGGCAGACGGCGATGCATGGGCATCTGGCCGCCTTCGAAACCAACCTTGTGGTAGCCGCCCGAACGGGACTTCTGACCCTTGTGGCCACGGCCAGCGGTCTTGCCCAGGCCGGAGCCAATGCCACGACCGACACGACGCTTGGCGTGCTTGGCGCCCGCTGCGGGTTTGATGTTATTCAGTTGCATCGTCGGCCTCTCAGAGAACCTTGACCAGGTAGCTGATCTTGTTGATCATGCCGCGCACCGCAGGGCTGTCCTGCAGTTCGCTGACGCTGTTCAGCTTGCGCAGACCCAGGCCACGCACGGTGGCGCGATGGGATTCCTTGCAGCCGATGGGGCTGCGCACGAGCTGGACTTTGACGGTTTGTTGGGTAGTCATGTCTGTAACTCCCGATCAGGCGAAGAGTTCTTCAACGCTCTTGCCGCGCTTGGCTGCCACAGATGCAGGGGTGCTGCAGTTGCTCAGGGCGTCCAGCGTGGCGCGAACCATGTTGTAGGGATTGGTCGAACCGTGGCTCTTGGCCACGATGTCGGTGATGCCCATCACTTCGAAGACGGCGCGCATCGGGCCGCCAGCGATGATGCCGGTACCCTTGGGGGCCGGCGCCATCATGACGTTAGCGGCACCGTGATGACCCGTCACCTGGTGGTGCAGCGTGCCATTCTTGAGCGACACCTTGAGCATGTTGCGGCGGGCTTCTTCCATGGCCTTCTGCACGGCAGCAGGCACTTCCTTGGACTTGCCCTTGCCCATGCCGACGCGGCCGTCGCCATCACCCACCACGGTCAGTGCGGCGAAACCGAGAATACGGCCACCCTTCACCACCTTGGTCACGCGGTTCACCGCGATCATTTTTTCGCGCAGGCCGTCCTCGGGACCCTCGGCCCCTTTGCCCTGCATCTTTGCTTGAACTTTAGCCATCTTTAATTCCGATCTGCTTAGAACTGCAAGCCAGCTTCACGTGCCGCATCGGCCAGCGCCTTGACGCGGCCGTGGTACGCGAAACCTGCGCGGTCGAATGCCACCTTCTCGACGCCGGCAGCCTTGGCCTTCTCGGCGATACGCTTGCCGATCAGCTGGGCTGCGGCGGCATTGCCACCCTTGCCCGAGGCGCCGATCGACTTGCGCACTTCGGCTTCGGCCGTCGATGCGCTTGCCAGCACGGTCGCGCCGTCGCCAGAAATGACGCTGGCGTAGATGTGCAAATTGGTGCGGTTCACGGTCAGACGTGCCACGCCTTGCTGGGCGATACGGACACGGGTCTGACGGGCCCGGCGAAGACGCTGCTCTTTTTTGGTCAACATGGTGCAGCTCCTTACTTCTTCTTGGTCTCTTTGATCGCGACCGTCTCATCCGAATAACGGATGCCCTTGCCCTTGTAAGGCTCGGGAGGACGGACGGCGCGGATTTCCGCGGCGATCTGGCCGACGCGTTGGCGATCGGCACCCTTGATCACGATTTCGGTCGGGGTCGGAGTGGCCACCGTGATGCCGGCAGGCATCTCGATGTTCACCGGATGGGAGTAACCCACAGCCAGGTTCAGCTTGGCACCCTGGGCCTGGGCCTTGTAGCCCACGCCGATCAGGTTCAGCTTCTTTTCGAAGCCTTTGCTCACGCCGACCACCATGTTGTTCACCAGCTGACGCATGGTGCCGCTCATGGCATTGGCTTCACGGGATTCGTTCACGGGGGTGAAGCTCAGCTTGCCACCCTCGCTGCTGACCTTGACCAGAGCCGACTGGACCAGCGACAGCGTGCCACCGGCACCCTTGACGCTGACCTGGTCAGCCTTGACCGACACATCCACCCCGGTCGGGATGGTTACAGGCATTTTTCCTACGCGCGACATTTCAGTTTCTCCTCAATGCCTTAGGCCACGTAGCACAGCACTTCGCCACCGACACCGGTAGCACGTGCTTTGCGATCGGTCATGACACCCTTGGGGGTCGTCACGATGGCCACGCCCAGACCGTTCTGGACCTGGGGGATGGCGTCACGACCCTTGTACACGCGCAGGCCAGGACGGCTCACGCGCTCGATGCGCTCGATCACCGGGCGACCGGCGTAGTACTTCAGGGCAATTTCCAGTTCAGACTTGCCACCTTCGGACTTCACCTGGAAGCCGTCGATGTAGCCCTCGTCCTTCAGCACCTGGGCGATGGCGATCTTCACTTTGGAAGAAGGCACCGACACCGAGGTCTTGGCCACCATCTGCGCGTTACGAATACGCGTCAGCAGGTCGGCGATGGGATCACTCATGCTCATCTTAAATCTCCTGCTTACCAGCTGGCTTTGGTGACACCAGGGATGTCACCGGCGAAAGCCATTTCACGGATCTTGGCGCGAGCCAGGCCGAACTGGCGGAAGGTGCCACGCGGACGACCGGTGATGGCACAACGGTTGCGCTGGCGCGTCGGGTTGGCGTTGCGCGGGAGCTTCTGCAGGCCCAGACGGGCAGCAGCGCGCTCTTCGTCGCTACGCTTGAGGTCGCTGGCGATAGCCTTCAGTTCCGCGTGTTTCTTCGCGTACTTGGCGACCAGTTTGTCTCGCTTGAGCTCGCGCTCGATCAAAGCTACTTTAGCCACAGGTCACCTCAGTTCTTGAAGGGGAATTTGAAGCCGGCGAGCAGTGCCTTGCACTCTTCGTCCGTGCGGGCCGTCGTCGTGATGCTGATGTTCAGACCACGCAGGGCATCCACCTTGTCGTATTCGATCTCGGGGAAGATGATCTGTTCTTTGACGCCGATGTTGTAGTTGCCACGGCCGTCAAAAGCACGACCGGAGATACCACGGAAGTCACGCACACGCGGCAGGGCCACGGTGACAAAACGGTCCAGGAACTCATACATCTGCACGCCGCGCAGGGTGACCATGCAGCCAATGGCTTGCTGTTCGCGGATCTTGAAACCGGCGATGGCCTTCTTGGCCTTGGTCACCACAGGCTTCTGGCCTGCGATCTTGGTCAGGTCGCCGACGGCGTTGTCCATGACCTTCTTGTCGGCGACGGCTTCGCTCACACCCATGTTCAGGGTGATCTTGGTCAGACGCGGCACCTGCATGGGCGAGGTGTAGCCAAACTTCTTGGTCAGCTCAGGAGCGACCTTTTCACGATAGTGTTGTTGCAGACGTGCCATGGTTATGCCACCTTGATTTCTTCGCCACTGGACTTGTAGACACGCACGCGCTTGCCGTCAGCCAGGAGCTTGACGCCGACGCGGTCGGCCTTGCCGGTGGCGGCATTGAAGATCGCCACGTTGGACTGGTGGATGGGCATGGACTTTTCCACGATGCCGCCGGTCGTACCCTTCATGGGATTGGGCTTGGTGTGTTTCTTCACCAGGTTCACGCCCTCGATCAACAGATGGGAGTCATCCTTGCGCAGCGCGACCGTGCCGCGCTTGCCCTTGTCACGCCCGGTGAGGACGATGATTTCGTCGCCTTTGCGAATCTTGTTCATGGCGTGTCCTTAGAGAACTTCAGGAGCCAGGGACACGATCTTCATGAACTTCTCGGTACGCAATTCACGCGTGACCGGGCCGAAGATGCGGGTGCCGATGGGCTCCAGCTTGTTGTTGAGCAGCACGGCGGCATTGCCGTCGAACTTGACCAGGGAGCCATCGCCACGGCGGATGCCCTTGGCGGTACGGACAACCACAGCGCTATAGACCTCGCCCTTTTTGACGCGGCCACGCGGAGCGGCTTCCTTGATGCTCACCTTGATGATGTCGCCAACACTGGCGTAGCGACGCTTGGAACCGCCGAGCACCTTGATGCACAAAACGGACTTCGCGCCGGTGTTGTCGGCGACTTCTAACCGAGATTCAGTCTGGATCATTTCAATATTCCCAACTTGCACCGAAAAGCGCCAGGGGCAGCTAACCGGTCAGTCTTGGGCCCGTCGTCCCCGGCATGAACCACTCACACCGCTTCCGCTGGGCAGAAACTTCAGCTTTTTCAAGCGAAGCCCGCAATTGTGCCAAAGATTTGCAGGTGCGTCAAGCGTCTTGTTCGGACGGCCAACGTAAATAGTCCTGGGCCAGGGCCAGAAAGGCCGCCAGGGCCGGATCCCGGCCCGTCTCTTCTTCCAGGATGCGTGCCACGGCCGGGGCAAGGTCAGCCGCGAGCGCGGCGTCCAGGAAAAGCAGACGTGATCGCCGAGCCAAGACATCCTCGACAGTTAGCGCATACTCATGTCTGATGGCGAAACGTACCATGGCTACCGTCAGGCCCGGCGCCAGCTCTTCATCGGCCCCTGGCAAGTCCATCAGACTGGGCGCATCAGCGCCATATAAATGAGCCCCCGGAGGCGCCGCCACCCCGGGACCAGCCGGCGCCTGGGGCGGCGGGGCGCCCACCAGGCGCAAGGTATCGCTCACCCCGGCAGCCCGCTCCGGCAGCAGGCCGGAACGCACACAACGCGCCAGCACATCCTCGGCCATGGCGCGGTAGGTGGTCCATTTGCCGCCGGTCACGGTCACCAGGCCGCTGGCGGCCTGCAGCACCGTGTGCTCGCGGCTCAGGCTGCCGGTGTCGGAATCGTCGCCGGCCGGGCGTACCAAGGGCCGCAGCCCCACCCAGATGCTCAGCACATCAGCCGGGCCCGGCGCACGGGCCAGATAACGGCCGGCCTCGCCCAGGATGAAATCAAGCTCAGCGTGCAGCGGCCGCGGCTCCCGTGGCAGGTCACTGCGCGGCGTGTCCGTGGTGCCCAGAACCAGCTTGCCCAGCCAGGGCACGGCAAACAGCACCCGCCCGTCAGCAGTCTTCGGCACCAGCAGTGCGTGCTCACCGGGCAGGAAGGATCGGTCCACCACCACGTGCACGCCCTGGCTCGGCGCCACCACCGGCGTCACGGCCTTGCCCTGGCCCGCACCATCCATCTGGCGCAAGCCGTCCACCCAGACGCCCGTGGCGTTGACTACGCAGCGGGCACGTACTTCATAACTCTGCCCGCCCATGGCGTCACGGCAACGCAGGCCGACCAGGCGCGTGTTCTCGTGCAGCAGTTCGGTGACCGGACAGTAATTGAGCAACAGCGCCCCCTCGCGCGCCGCCGTACGCGCCAGCGCCAGGGCCAGGCGCGCATCGTCGAACTGCCCATCCCAATAAGACACGCCACCGCTCAGACCGGCCGGCTGCAGGCGCGGCAGGGCCGCCAGCGCGGCAGCACGGCTGAGAAAACGCGTCGGGCCCAGACCTGCGCGACCAGCCAGCAGGTCGTAGAGCTTGAGGCCGATGCCGTAAAACGGCGTCTGCCACCAGGCGTAGGACGGCATGATGAAAGACAGGCGCGAGGCCAGGTGCGGCGCATTGGCCAGCACCGTGCTGCGTTCGTGCAGGGCCTCGCGCACCAGGGCCACATTGCCCTGGGCCAGGTAACGCACGCCGCCGTGCAGCAGCTTGGTGGAACGCGAGGAGGTGCCGCCGGCAAAGTCGTGCGACTCCAGCAGCACCACCGAATAACCGCGCGCCGCAGCATCCAGTGCCACGCCCAGGCCGGTGGCACCGCCACCGACCACGGCCAGGTCCCAGGTGCGTGGTTCAGTCAGGCGCGCCAGCAGGTCGGCACGATGGGTCGGCAAAGGTGCATTCATATATCAGTGAGGGTATTCAACGGGCCCAGCCGCGCGCACGCGCCACGGCTTCACGCCAGCGCGCCAGCTTGGCGCGGCGCCCGGCTTCAGGTAATCGGGGTTCAAACCGGCGCTGCAGGCGCCAGAGCGAAGACAGCTCGTCCGCCCCAGACCACAGGCCGCTGGCCAGGCCGGCGAGGCCCGCCGCACCAAAGGCCGTGGTCTCGGTCAGGGCCGGGCGCAGCACGGGCACACCCAGGTAGTCGGCCTGCAGCTGCATGAGCAGATCGTTGCGGCTGGCGCCGCCGTCCACCCGTAACTCACGCAGGGGCACACCGGCATCCTGCCCCATGGCGTCGAACACGTCGGCCGTCTGCAGGGCGATGGCTTCCAGCGCGGCGCGTGCAATGTGAGCCCGGGTCGTGCCGCGGGTCATGCCACTCAAGGTGCCGCGCGCATGGCCGTCCCAGTCCGGGGCGCCCAGGCCCGCGAAGGCCGGCACCAGATAGACGTCCTGGGTGTCGGGCACGCTGGTCGCCAGGGCCTCGACCTCGCTGGCCGACTGGATGATCTGCAGGCCGTCACGCAACCACTGCACGGTGGCCCCGGCCCTAAAAACCGAGCCCTCGAGCGCATAACAGGCCGGTGTGTGCGGGCCCAGCCAGGCCACGGTGCCCAGCAGGCGGTGCTGGCTGGTGATGGCCGTGTCGCCCGTGTTCATCAGCATGAAGCAGCCCGTGCCATAGGTGTTCTTGGCCATGCCCGGGGCAAAACAGGCCTGGCCGAAAGTGGCTGCCTGCTGGTCACCCGCAATGCCGGCCACAGGCACGGCCGCGCCCAGCAGGCTGGCCTCGGTCTCGCCGAAGACGCCGCTGGAGGGGTGCACATGGGGCAGCACGGTGTGCGGGATGTTGAAGAGATTCAGCAGCTCCTCGTCCCAGTGCAGGGTGTGGATGTTGAAAAGCAGGGTACGTGCTGCATTGCTGGCGTCGGTGGCGTGGGCCTGCCCGCCCGTGAGGTTCCAGAGCAGCCAGCTGTCGATGGTGCCAAAGGCCAGTTCACCCGCCTCGGCCCGCGCGCGCGCGCCGGGCACATGGTCCAGCAGCCACTGCAGCTTGGTGGCCGAGAAATAGGCGTCGAGCACCAGGCCCGTCTTGCGCTGGATGCGTGTCGCCCAGCGCGGGCGCAGCGTGTCGCAGAGCGCGGCGGTGCGCCGGTCCTGCCAGACGATGGCTGGCGCCACGGGCTCGCCCGTGCGACGGTCCCACAGCACCGTGGTCTCGCGCTGGTTGGTGATGGCCAGGGCGCGCAGCTGCCGGGCCTCCAGCCCCGCGCGCTGCAGGGCCTGGCGCGCCACGGCCAGCTGGCTACTCCAGATCTCGGCCGCGTCGTGCTCGACCCAGCCGGCCTGCGGGAAATGCTGGGCAAACTCCTGCTGCGCCATGGCCACGACCCGGCCCTGCCGGTCAAACACGATGGCGCGCGAACTGGTGGTGCCCTGGTCCAGGGCGAGGATATGGTCCGTCGGCATGGACAGAGAGCCTAACGCAAACTGCGACAATGGTCACAGGAAAATCCCCAACTTCCCCGGAGACGGCGGCTCGCAAGCCCCGCGCATCAAAAGATGAATGAACGTATTGCCATCATCGGCGGCGGCAACATGGCCAGCGCCATCATCGGCGGCCTGATCAAGAAGGGCCTGCCCGTCGCCCGCATCGAGGTCATCGACACCAACCCCGAGGCGCGCCAGCGGCTCAAGGACAACTACGGCCTGGTAGCCCATGCCGAGCCCGGCGAATTTCTGCGCAATTTCCCCATCGTGATCTGGGCCGTGAAACCCCAGACCTTCAAGGATGCCGCTCTCCCCTCCGCGCCCCATGTACGCGAAGCCCTGCATCTGAGCGTGGCGGCCGGCATTCCTACCGACAGCATCAAACGCTGGCTGGGTGTCGAGCGCATCGTGCGCAGCATGCCCAACACCCCGGCCCTGATCGGCCGAGGCGTCACCGGCCTGTTTGCGCGCGCCGGCGTCACGGAACAGGACCGCAAACACATCGAACACATCGCCTCGGTCATGGGTGAATTCGTCTGGGTCGAACGCGAAGACCTGCTCAATGCCGTCACGGCCCTCTCGGGTTCGGGCCCGGCCTATGTGTTCTATTTCCTCGAAGCCATGGCCGCGGCCGGGGTGGAAATGGGCCTGAGCCACGAACAGGCCTATCACCTCGCCGTCGACACCTTCCGCGGTGCCGGTGAACTGGCCAAGTTCTCGGACGAGCCACCCGAGGTGCTGCGCCAGCGCGTGACCTCCAAGGGTGGCACCACCCACGCAGCCATCACCCGCATGGATGAAGACCAGGTGAAGACGCTGTTTGGACTGGCCCTGCATGCGGCCGAGCGACGCTCACACGAGCTCGGCCTGGAGTTTGGCAAGGACTGATCAGCGCAAGGTGTAGCCGGCCACCACGCCGGCAAACAGCGTGAAGCCGAACCAGTGGTTGACGCGGAAGGCCTTGAAACAGCCGTCCCGTGTGCGCTCACGGATCAGGCGGTGGTGCCAGACCACCTGGGCCACGGCCACCACCAGCGCCATAAACCAGGCCCAGGGCGCGAGGCGCTCGACCAAGAGCACGGTCCAGATCAGCAGCTGGATCACATAAAAAGACGTCACCGCCGCCACATCCCAGGACCCGAGCGTGATGGCCGAGGTCTTCATGCCGATGCGCAGATCGTCGTCGCGGTCCACCATGGCGTATTCGGTGTCGTAGGCCAGCACCCAGAACAGATTGCCGATCAGCAGGCCCCAGGCCAGGGCCGGCACGTCTGCCTGCACGGCGGCAAAAGCCATGGGGATGCCAAAGCTGAAGGCCACGCCCAGCACGGCCTGCGGCATGGACACATAACGCTTGGCGTAGGGGTAGACCATGGCCACGGCCAACGCGGCGAAAGACCAGGCCACCGCTACCCCGTTCGTGGTGAGCACCAGGCCGAAGGCCAGCAGGGCTAGCACCGCACCCAGCAGCAGTGCCTCGCGCACCGAGACCTTGCCGGCAGTGACGGGGCGCTGCGCCGTGCGCTTCACATGCTTGTCGAAGTCGCGGTCGGCCACGTCATTGAGGCAGCAGCCCGCGCTGCGCATGAGGATGGTGCCCAGCACAAAGACGATGAGGAGGTGCCAGCCGGGAAAACCACCGGCGGCCACCCACAGCGCGCTGAGCGAAGGCCAGAGCAGCAACAACCAGCCCGCCGGCCGGTCCCAGCGGATCAGGTCCAGATAAAGAGCGAGCTTATTCTTCAAGAAGGGAGCGCAGCATCCAGGCGGTTTGCTCATGCACCGTGAGGCGCTGGGTCAGCAGATCGGCCGTGGGTTCGTCACCGGCCTTGTCGGCCAAGGGGAAAAGGCTGCGCGCCGTACGCGCCACGGCCTCGTGGCCGGTGACGAGGATGCGCACCATTTCCAGCGCCTTGGGCGGCTTGGCCGGGGCGTCGGGCACGGAGGCCAGCTTGCCGAACTGGGCGTAGGAACCGGGCGCCGGATGGCCCAGGGAACGGATGCGTTCGGCGATCGGGTCCACCGCATTCCACAGCTCGGTGTACTGCACCATGAACATGGTGTGCAAGGTGTTGAACATGGGCCCCGTCACGTTCCAGTGGAAGTTGTGCGTGGTCAGGTAGAGGGTGTAGGTGTCGGCCAGCAGGCTGCTCAGGCCCTTGGCGATGGCGGCGCGGTCTTTTTCACTGATGCCGATGTTGATGGCGGGGGCGGCGTTCTTGGCCATGGTCACTCACTCCAGGAGAAAAACTTATTCAGACAGGCGCTTCACACCGGGCAGCTCGCAGGCATAGATCGCGTTGCGCAAGGTTGCAATGGCCTCGTAGCGTGTGTAGCTGCGGCGCCAGACCAGCACCACACGGCGTGTGGGAGCCTCGCCGCTGAAGGGCAGGTAGCTCACAAAACTCTCGTCGCTGTGCGGCTTGAGCCCTTTGCCCTTGGGCCCCAGGGCCGACTTGGGCACGCTCAGGCGCGGCACCAGGGTCACGCCCATGCCCGCGGCCACCATGTGTTTGATAGTCTCCAGCGAAGAGCCTTCGAAGCTCTTGCGTATGCCCTCGGCATTGCTGGAGAAACGCGCGAACTCGGGGCAGACCTCCAGCACGTGGTCGCGGAAGCAGTGGCCCGTGCCCAGCAGCAACATGGTCTCGGCCTTGAGTTGCTCACTGCTGATGCTGTCCTGCGCGGCCAGCGCATGGTTGTGCGGCACGGCGGCGTAAAAAGGCTCGTCGTAGAGCGGCGCCACGGCCAGGCCGGTGTCGGGGAAGGGCTCGGCCAGGATGGCGCAGTCGATCTCGCCCGTGCGCAGCATCTCCAGCAGCTTGACCGTGAAGTTCTCCAGCAGCACCAGGGGCATCTGCGGGGAGTGGGTGATCATCTGCCGCACCAGGTCGGGCAACAGGTAGGGGCCGATGGTATAGATCACACCCAGCTTGAGCGGGCCCGACAGCGGATCCTTGCCGCGCTTGGCAATTTCCTTGATGTTGGCGGCCTGCTCCAGCACGGCCTGCGCCTGGCGCACGATCTCTTCGCCCAGGGGCGTGACCGTCACCTCGTTGGCGCTGCGCTCGAAGAGCTTGACGTCCAGCTCTTCCTCGATCTTCTTCACCGCCACCGACAGCGTGGGCTGCGAGACGAAGCAGGCCTCAGCCGCGCGGCCAAAGTGCTTCTCACGCGCGACGGCAACGATGTATTTGAGTTCGGTCAGCGTCATGATTGAATTGTGCCATTCAGACACAAGCAGTGATAGCTGTTTTCTTGTGCTGCGTCAAGGCGCCGTCACGCGCAGCTGCAGCAGGCGGGGCCGCTGGCTCGCCGTGTTGCTGCTGTAGACCCCGGGCTGCGGCGCGCTGCCGCTGCGCGCCAGCGTGACCCACTGGCCCAGCGGGGCCGTCACCGTGGTGGACAGCTCACCGCGTTCCTGCGTGGGCAGGTCCCGCCCGGGCTGCTGCTGCACGCGCTGGGTCTGCACCTCAACCTCCACCGTCGCCGGTTTCTGGCCACCGGGCCAGCGCGGCTTGAACTGCAGGCTTTGCCCGGCCTGCAACAGGATCAGCCCCTGTTTCACCCCGGCACCCGTCAGCGGCCCCTGCGCCTGCACAGACTGTACGAACTGCAGCGGCGTGGTCTCGGAGAAGCTCAGCCGCGCTGCGCCGCCGTTGCGCACCTGCAGCTGCTGCTGCGGCATCGTCGGCACCTGGGGCTGCGTGCCCACCACATAACCTGCGCCGCGCTCGTCGATCTCGCGCAACTCCAGCACCAGGTCACGCGCGGGCAGTTGCGCGGCCGCCGGCCAGGCCAGCAGCAGGGAAAGAAGGGGGATGAACCAGCGCATGGCCGTTGCTTGCGCAGAAGCTCAGGGCCGCTGGCGGATCACCAGCGCCGGCAGGTCCAGCGACTTGATGCGCAGCGCGGCCTGATCGGCCTCGGCCTGACGCTCGAAAGGCCCGACCCGCACACGCGTGAGCGGCTTGGAACCGAAGGTCTCGGAACCCGCCTCCAGCCCCAGGGACTGCACCTGGGCCAGCGCCTTGCTGGCGTTCTCCGCCTCGGCATAGGCACCCACCTGGATCACCCAGACATAACGCAACGCCGGCGGAGACTTGGCGGGTGCGACCGCAGGGCGGGGCGTCGCAGGAGCCGGCGATTTCGCGGCCACGGCAGGCGCCGGCGTGGGCTGGCGTTCCGCACGCACCGCCGGGGCCGGCGTGCGGTCAACCGCCTGGATCATGGGTTTGGCAGGCGCGGCCGGGGTGGCGGACGCCACAGGCGCAGGGGCCGCGGGCTCAGCTACAGCGGCCGCAGGGCTAGTCGCCGGTGCCGCGGCCGTCACCGGGGCAGGGGCTGGCGTGGGCTCGGGTGTCGGGGTACTGGCCGTAGGTATGGGCGCAGCGGGCGTTGTGGGGGCAGGGGTCGCCGTGCCCAGCTGGCCCGACTGCTCACGTGTTGCCAGGCGTTCTTCGGCGGCCGGCAAACGCTCCTCCTTGCTGGCCAGCTGCGGCAGCGCACTGTCGGCATGCTGGAACCAGTTCAGCGCCGACAGCACCAGTGCCAGCACGGCCGCATGGGCCAGGGCCAACACCCAGAGCCGGCGCGGCACCGGGGCATCGGCCGCCAGCGCCGTGGCGGCCTGCTTGAGCTCGGGGGTTTGCTGCAACACCGCCGTGATCTTTTCGTTGCAGTGCGTGTAGAACCAGGCGTTGGCGTACAGCCCCGGCAGAACAAACGCCGCGGTCAGCAGCAGCAAAGACAGCAGGATGGCGCTGGTGTCCGAATAGTTGAGCACCAGCTTGCCCACACCAAAGACCAGCAGGGCCAGGCCGATGAGCGCGGCCACATAGGCCAGGGCCCAGCCCCACATCTTGCGGTAGACCAGCCAGTTGAAGGTGGTCCAGTAGGCGGCCCAGTTCCAGCTCGTGCCGGTCTTGCCCTCGCCGTCGAAACGCGCGAAGTGGCGCAGGTAATAGTCCTGGCTGCGCTCGCCGATAGCGGCGCGGTAGAGGTAGGCGGTGTCGCCCGAAGCGAGGGGGTTGGGTGCGGCGGTAGCCATCCGGTGTGCCCTGTGGTTGGTCCGAGTCTAATTCAGACGCTGCCGCATGCCACGTGCTTTGTGCAATGGTTGCTACAAATCTGCAACTAGGCCTTCAGGAAATCGGTGCGACTGCCCAGCCAGCGCGCCACATGGCGCTCGGCCAGCGCGGGGTGGCGGTCCAGCATCTGGGGGGCCGCCTCGCGAGCCCAGGCCAGCAGGTCGCTGTCTTCCGTCAGGTCGGCAAAACGCAGCAGGGCCGCACCCGACTGGCGCGCCCCGAGGAACTCACCCGGCCCGCGGATGTCCAGATCCCGCCGCGCGATCTCAAAGCCGTCGCTGGTCTCGGCCATGGCTTTCAGGCGCTCCCGCGCCGTCTCGCCCAGGCGCGGCGCATCCCCGGTGGAATACAGCAGCACACAGGCCGAAGCCGCCGCCCCCCGCCCCACCCGTCCGCGCAGCTGGTGCAGCTGCGAGAGGCCAAAACGCTCGGCATGTTCAATCACCATCAGCGTGGCATTGGGCACGTCCACCCCCACCTCGATCACCGTGGTGCTGACCAGCACCCCCATCTGCCCGCCCGTGAAGAGCGACATCACCGCCTTCTTCTCGGCCACGGGCATACGCGAATGCAGCAGGCCCACCAGCACACCCGGCAAGGCCGCACTCAATTCGGCATGGGTTTCTGTCGCGTTGCTCAGGTCCAGCATCTCGCTTTCTTCAATCAGCGGGCACACCCAGTAGACCTGTCGCCCCTGCTCCAGCTGGCCGCGGATGCGCTGGATCACCTCGTCGCGCCGCTGCTCCGACACCACCTTGGTCACGATGGGGCTGCGCCCCGGGGGCAGCTCGTCGATGGTGGACACATCCAGGTCCGCGTAATAACTCATGGCCAGGGTCCGCGGAATCGGCGTCGCCGTCATCATCAGCATGTGTGGCTCCAGGTCCTCGCCGCTGGTCTTGCTGCGCAGGGCCAGGCGTTGTGCGACACCGAAGCGGTGCTGCTCGTCGATAATGGCCAGGGCCAGGTTTTTGAACTGCACCTGCTCCTGGATCACCGCATGCGTGCCCACCACCAGGCCAGCCTCACCGCGTTCAATCAGGCCCAGCATCTCGGTGCGTTCCTTTTTCTTCTGGCTGCCCGTGAGCCAGGCCACGCGCACACCCAGGGGCTCCAGCCAGCCCACCAGCTTACGGAAATGCTGGTCGGCCAGGATTTCGGTGGGCGCCATCAGCGCGCACTGCCAGCCCGCGTCCATGCAGATGGTCGCGGCCAGGGCGGCCACCACGGTCTTGCCCGAACCCACGTCGCCCTGCAGCAGGCGGTGCATGGGCTGGTGCTGGGCCAGGTCTTGCGCGATCTCCGTGCAGACGCGGCGCTGCGCCCCGGTCAGCTGGAAAGGCAGGGCTTTCAACAGGCGTTCGTGCAGCGAGGCCGCGCCGTCCACCCGCAGCACAGGCGCGCGCAGGTGTTCACGCTCGCGGCGTGACTGCAATTGGGACAGCTGCTGGGCCAGCAGCTCCTCCGCCTTCAGGCGCTGCCAGGCCGGGTGGGTGTGGTCTTCCAGCTGGGCCAATGACACATCGGGCGTGGGGTGGTGCAGAAACTCCAGCGCCTGCTTGAGCGTCCACAGCGGGCGCAGCTTGAGCGTGGCCGCCACCTCGGGCGCCAGCGTGTCGGACAGCTCAGCACGTTTCAGGCCGCTGAGCACCGCCTTGCGCAGATAGACCTGGGGCAGCGCGGCCGTGGTGGGGTAGACGGGCGTGAGCGCCGTGGGCAACTCGCCACTCGCGGCCCGTGTGTGCGGGTGCATCATGGTCCAGCCCAGAAAACCGCCACGCAACTCGCCGCGCGCACGGACCTTGGTGCCCACGGCCAGGGCCTTCTGCTGCGAGGGATAGAAATTGAAGAAACGCAGCACGCAGCTGTCGCTGCCGTCGTTGATCGTCACCAGCAGCTGGCGCCGCGGGCGGTAGGCCACCTCCTGCGCCGTCACCTCGCCCTCGATCTGCGCCGTGTCGCCCTCGCGCGCGTCGGCCAGCTTGACGATGCGCGTCTCGTCCTCGTAGCGCAGGGGCAGGTGCAGGGCCAGGTCGATGTCGCGCTTGAGGCCCAGCTTTTGCAGGGCCTTCTGCGGTGCCGACAGGTTCTTGCCGGTTTCTGGGTCAGGGGCGCGGTCCCGGGTCATGCGCGGATTGTGCCCGCCCGCAACGCGCCCCTGCGCTCAGCGCCGGCTCATTGCGGCTCGATCTTCGCGTCGCGGATGGCCTTGGCCCACTTGGCGGCCTCACGCACGCTGCGCTGGGCCAGGGCCTCGGGTGTGCCGGGTTCGGTGGCGAAACCGTTGGCGGCAAAGCGCTCCTGGATATCCGGGCTTTGCGCCGCCAGGTTGATGGCATGGTTGAGCCGGGCCACGGCCTCGGGCGGCGTGCCAGCCGGCGCAAAGACAGCGAAGTAGGCGATCAGCTCATAGTCCTTCAGCCCCAAGGCTTCGTTGACCGTCGGCAACTCGGGGATGGCGGCCGAGCGCTTGGCCGAGGTGACCGCCAGGCCACGGATCTTGCCGGCCTTGACCTGGGGCAGGGTCACCGCAAAGTCGGCGCTGAACATCATCACCTGGCCGCCGATCAGGTCGGTCATGGCAGCCGGGCCGCTCTTGTAGGGCACGTTGGTCATCTGCACGCCGGCCATGCTGGCCAGCACCTCGGACGACACCAGCTGCGAGGTGCTGGCGCTGGCAAAGGTCACATGCCCAGGCTTGGCCCGGGCCAGGTCCACGAATTCGCGCAGGGTCTTGGCTGGCACGTCGTTGTTGACGGCAATGATCAGGGGTACCGAGCCCTGGTAGCCCACCGGCACGAAGGCCGTGTCCTGGTCGTAGGGCAGCTTCTTCATCAGGCTCTTGAGCGCGGCATTGGTGCTGTTGGTGCCGAACAGGATGGTGTAGCCATCGGGCGCGGCCTTGGCCACGGCGTCGGCGCCCAGCATGCCGTTCACCCCGGCCTTGTTCTCGATCACGATGGGCTGGCCCAGCGTCTCGGACATCTTGGCAGCAAAGGCGCGGCCGATCTGGTCGGTGGCGCTGCCAGCGGCGAAGGGCACGATGCCCTTGATGGGCTTGTTCGGATAGGGCTGCGCCAGGGCAAGCGTGGTGCCGAGCACGGCAGTGCCCAGCAGGACCAGAAGGCGTGAAATGGATCGCATGAATGTCTCCTTGTGTGATGAACGGGGCGAATTCAGGAAGGGTCCGGCGCCAGCGGCAGATCCAGGATGGCACCACTCAGGCTCTTGCCATGGGCGTCGAGCGCCAGCGAGCGCGTCACGCCGCCGCCCAGCGCATCATGCATGACGAAATGCACCGCGCATAAGTGCGGCAAGGGGTAGCGGTCCACCGCCCCGTGCACGCTGTCGCGGTAGCAGGCGCGCACGCGCTCGGCGCTCAGGGCGCGCTCCAGCACGGGGTAGTCCGCCGGGTCCAGCGCGATCACGCTGAGCGTGGCACGGTTGCCCTTGTCACCGGAACGGGCATAAGCGATGTCGCCGATCTTCTTCATCTCAAAGCTCCAAAACCTGGCAGCTTGTCTTGACTGCCGAGCGCGGGATCAAGGCCGACGCAGCCGCCACCACTTCGCGCACCGACTGCGTCACACCGCCGCCACCGGCCGGACCGTTGAGGTACAGGGCCTCGACCTCCTGCCCCACGCGCTCGGCCTGCACGCGTGTGGTGGTACGCACGGCCAGGCGCACCCGCACTTCCCAGGGCTCACGGTCGCCACCCAGGCCGGGGCCGTGCATGGCGTTGACGCCGATCAGCTCGGCCCTTTGCTCCAACCCGCCCAGGCCGATGCGCTGCAGGCGATGTTTCAGCACCGACAGGGCCAGTTCGCCGCGTGCGCGTGCGCCGGGGCCGGCGTAGGAGATCTGCCCCTCGCCGATGAATCCATCGCGGTAACCCAGCGTCACCTTCAGCTGTTCGGGCCGGGCGCTGCCACTGGCGCCCTGCACCCGCACGCGGTCGGCGCC
>CAUPRZ010000004.1:0-22033 GCA_963513855.1 uncultured Hylemonella sp. | reverse complement strand
GGACGTCAAGTGGGACAAGGAACTGGTCGATGCCATGACCGCACGCATGGTGAACAAGCCTGCTTCGATCGATACCGTGGTAGCCACCAATCTGCACGCCGACGTGCTGAGTGACCTGGCCGCCGCGCTGGCCGGCAGCCTGGGCATTGCGCCGACCGGCAACATCGACCCCGAGCGTCGTTACCCCTCGATGTTCGAGCCCATCCACGGATCGGCCTTCGACATCATGGGCAAGGGCCTGGCCAATCCCGTGGGCACCTTCTGGTCCTGCGTGATGTTGCTGGAGCATCTGGGTGAAATGTCAGCGGCCCGCCTGCTGATGAACGTGATCGAGCAGGTCACGGCTAATGCCGCGCTGCACACCGGCGATCTGGGGGGCAAGGCCACTACCACTGAGGTGACCCAGGCCACCTGTGAGCTGATTCGCAAAGCGTCCGTCTGAGACGCGTCCATCTGGCAGATTTGGCAGAAACAACAACGAGGAGACAGTATGAAACTTGACACAAGGAAGATCCGTGAGCTTGGACGACACCACGTCCTGCGCGCCGTGGTGATGGCGCTGGGTCTGGTCGGTGCTGCGGCCATGGCCCAGACCTATCCGGTGCGGCCTATCAGCCTCGTCGTGCCTTTTCCTGCCGGTGGCACCACCGATGTGTTGGCGCGTGCGGTGGGCCAGGAACTGAGCAAGAGCCTGGGCCAGCCGGTGGTGATCGAGAGCAAACCCGGCGCCGGTGCCACACTGGGTGCGGACTTTGTGGCCAAAGCCAAACCGGATGGTTACACCCTGCTCATGGGCGCGGTGCACCACACGATCGCCACCAGTGTGTACAAGAAGCTGCCTTACGATTTCCAGAAGGACCTTGCGCCCGTCACCACGGTGGCACTGGTGCCCAATGTGCTGGTGGTGAACCCTGGGGTGCCAGCCAAGTCTGTCGCTGAACTGCTGGCCCTGGCCAAGGCGGCACCCGGCAAGTACACCTATGGCTCCAACGGCAACGGGACCGGTCAGCACCTGATCGGCGCGCAGTTCGAAGGCATGGCCGGCGTGCAGCTGCTGCACGTGCCTTACAAGGGCAGCGGGCCTCTGACCACCGACCTGCTGGGCGGCCAGATCACCATGTCCTTCGACACCATCACGCCCGTGCTGCCGCATATCAAGGCGGGCAAGCTGCGCGCCCTGGCGGTGACCACCAGCAAGCGTTCGGGCGCGCTGCCTGATGTGCCGACCCTGGACGAGGCCGGTCTGTCGGGCTTTAACCTCGGGACCTGGTTCGGTGTGCTGGCGCCGGCCGGAACGCCCCGGGACATCGTGGTGCGGCTCAACACCGAAATCGTGAAGATCATCAACTCGCCCGAGTTCCGGAAGCGCATGGAAGACATCGGCGCAGAACCCGTGGGCAATACGACCGAGCAGATGGCGCAGCAGATCCGGGACGATACCGAGCGTTTTGCCGAACTGGTCAGGAAAGCCAAGGTCAGCATCGACTGAGGTCTGGCGCGGGTTACCGCCGGGTTACGGCGTCACAATGGTGGTTGGAGACAAGAATGAGCCACCCCGATCCCCGTACCCAGCCCCGCGAATTTCTCACGCATCTGTACCAGGCCGCCGTGCGGCGCGCCCTGCCGCTGCACAACACGGCCGCTTTCCTGCCGCCACCGCCCAAGGGGCGCACCGTCGTCATTGGCGCGGGCAAGGCGGGCGGCGCCATGGCCCAGGCGGTGGAGGCCCTGTGGCCGGCTGACAAGCCGCTGTCGGGCCTGGTCGTCACGCGTTACCACCACACGCCGCCGCGTCCTGCCGGTCTGCCGACGCGTATCGAGGTGATCGAGGCTTCGCACCCGGTGCCTGACGCGGCCGGTCTGGTGGCCTCGCAGCGCATTCTGCAACTCGTAAAGGGCCTGACCAAGGACGACCTCGTGCTCTGTCTGATCTCGGGCGGTGGTTCGGCCCTGCTGACCTTGCCGGCTGAAGGCCTGACGCTGGAAGACAAGCAGCGCATCAACAAGGCTCTGCTGGCCAGTGGTGCCAACATCGGCGAGATGAATTGCGTGCGCAAGCACCTCTCGCGCATCAAGGGTGGGCGTCTGGCTGCGGCCTGTGCCCCGGCCCAGGTGGTGACGCTGACTATCAGCGATGTGCCAGGCGACGACCCCTCGGTGATTGCCAGCGGCCCCACCGTGCCCGACGTCACGACTTGCGCCGATGCGCTGTCCATTCTGAAGCGCTACAAGATCGAGGTGCCCGCGCCCGTGTTAGCTGCGTTGGAACAGGGCGCGCTGGAAACGCCCAAGCCGGGCAGCCCGGTGTTTGCGAACCAGCCCGTGCACATGATCGCCACGCCCCAGCAGTCGCTGGAGGCCGCAGCCGAGGCGGCGCGTGCCGCAGGCCTGAACGCCTACATCCTCAGTGACGAGATGGAAGGTGAGTCGCGTGAAGTGGGCAAAGTGCACGCCGCCCTGGCGCGTGCCGTGGCCCAGCATGGTCAACCCTTTGCCAAACCCTGCGTCATCTTGAGCGGTGGCGAGACCACGGTGACCGTGCGTCCCGTGCCCGAAGGCGAAAAGCGCGGCAAGGGCGGCCGTGCCGGTGAGTTTTGCCTGGGCTTGGCTTTGGCGCTGCAGGGCCAGCCCGGGGTCTGGGGCTTGGCTGCCGATACCGACGGCATCGACGGTATGGAAGAGAACGCGGGCGCCTGGGTTGAACCCGGCACCCTGGCCCGGGCCCAGGCCCTGGGCCTCAAGGTGGAGCGCCATCTGGACCGCAACGACGCCTACGGCTATTTCCAGCCCCTGGGCGACCTCGTGGTGACCGGGCCGACCCACACCAATGTGAACGATTTCCGCGCGCTGCTGATTCTCTAGGCTGCTGGCCGGTCTACCCGCCCGCTCTTGGATGTGGCTCAAGGCCGCAGCCAGGGTGCGGCGGCACAGTGGCAGCCATGTTGTCACTGCACTTCATGGCCTCCCCGGCCGAACGTCGCCAGCTGGCGGTCGGCGCGGTGCTGCTCAAGCGTGGCAGCACGCCCACGGCCGTGCTGCACGTGGAGTCGGGCCGTGTGGCCCTGGGCCTGCTCGAAGGTGAGGCGCTGGCCCATCAGCTGGGCGAGGTGCACGGGCCCTTCTGGCTTGAGGCCACGGCCGCAGTGCTGGGCCTGCCCATCGCCGTGGACGCGGTGGCCGAGACCGAGGTGGTGTTGCGCCGTATACCGCTGGCGCGCTTTCGCCAGTCGCTGGCGGCCCTGCCCGCGGCGGCGCGCAATGTGTTGCATGACGTGGCCGTCGCCCATCGGCACCAGACCGAACTCGCCGTGAGCCGCCTGGCCAAGGACGCCGAGGCGCGCTGCGCCGAATGGCTGCTGCGCCATGCCCAGCCGGGCGAGAAGGGTGAGCTGGCTGTGCCGCTAGAGCAGCGCAAGCGCCTGATTGCGGCCCAGTTGGGCATCGCGCCCGAGACGCTTTCACGCGTGCTGCGCCAGCTGCGCGAGCGCAGCCTGATCAGCGGCACGGGGCGGTTGCTGCAGGTGACCGACCCGGGCGGGCTGCGCGCGCTGGCCGGGGTGTGATCGCCTGAGTACGATTTAGCTGGGGTGTGTGCCTCAGACGACGATCGGCTTGCAATTGCGCAAATCAGCAGCAAGAGATAGCGGTAGACTTGTCTGCACCATGATGACCCGCCCATTCATCCCGCCACAAGAACGACCGGCCTGGAAGACCCTGAGGGGCCTGGCTGACAGGCCCACCTTGCACCTGCGTCATCTGCTGCAGGATGCCTCGCGCTCCGAGCGCTACCAGGCGGACGGGGCGGGGCTGCGCATTGATTTCAGCCGCCAGCGCGTGGACGATGCTGTGCTCGCCGCCTTGCTGGAGCTGGCGGAAGACGCACAGGTCCGGGCGCAGGCCCAGGCCTTGTTTCGCGGCGAACCCGTCAACGCGACCGAAGGCCGTGCCGCCCTGCACGTCGCGTTGCGAGGGAGCCATGTCCCGCGCCCACCCTGGGGCAGCGCCATCTCGAAACTGGTTGCCGATGAATTGCAGCGGGTCTGCGTGTTTGCCGAGCGGGTCCGCGAGGGCAAGCTGCTGGGCTGGCGCGGTGAGGCCATCACCGATGTGGTCAATCTGGGCATCGGCGGCTCCGATCTGGGGCCACGTATGACCACCGAGGCGCTGAGCCACCTGACGCGCGAAAGCTTCGCGGACAAGGTGCATGTGCACTACGTCTCCAACGTGGACGCCTGGAGCCTGTACACCGTGCTGGCCACCCTGGACCCCGCACGCACGGCCTTTGTGGTGCAGAGCAAGACCTTCACGACCCAGGAGACCTTGACGCTGGCCCACTCGGCGCGCCGCTGGCTGCTTGACGGTGGCTGTCCGGACGATCGACTGTCCGGGCACCTGATTGCCGTGACGGCCCACCCCGAGCTGGCCATGCAACAGGGTTATGCCCCCGAACACATCTTCAGACTCTGGGACTGGGTCGGTGGCCGCTACTCGGTCTGGTCTGCCATCGGCCTGCCACTGGCCATGGCCATCGGTGCCTTTGCTTTCCAGGACATGCTGCTCGGCGCGAGTGCCATGGACGAGCATTTTCTCAGTGCGCCGCCAGCGCAGAACTTGCCGCTGCTGATGGCCCTGTTTGGGGTCTGGAACGGCAACTTCCTCGGGGCGCACTCGCTCAATATCGCACCCTACGCCTCTCCGCTGGGCAAACTGGCGCCTTTTCTGCAGCAGCTGGTCATGGAGTCCAACGGCAAGAGCACGCATATTGACGGCTCGTCAGTACAGGTGCAGACCGCGCCGGTGCTCTGGGGCGGTTTGGGCATTGACGGTCAGCACGCCTATTTCCAGCTGATTCATCAGGGCCGGCACTTGGTGCCCATCGACTTTATCGGGCTGCGCACCGAGCGCAGCCCGCTGCCGCTGGCAGCCGAGCACCATCGCGTGGTCCTGCTTAATATGCAGGCCCAGGCCGAGGCTCTTGCACTCGGACGCACGCAGGAGGAAACGGAGACGGTGCTGCGTGGGCAGGGGCTGGACGAGGCCGAGGTGCGTCGCCTTGCGCCACACCGCAGCTATCCGGGCAATGTGCCGAGCACGACGCTGTGGATCGACGCACTGACCCCGCGCAGCATGGGCTCACTGATCGCGCTCTACGAACACCAGGTGTTCTCCCAGGCTGCGATCTGGGGCATCCATCCCTACGACCAGTGGGGTGTCGAGCTTGGCAAGACCCTGGCGGCAGAGATGGAAGCCGTGCAACGCGATGCAGAGGGCTGAGACCTCTGCATCATAGGCGCGCCCTAGCTGGAAGCGCCGGTGGGTGCGGGTGATTTCGCGGTCTCGGCTTCTTCCGTCTTTTCGGCAGGCTCAGGCGCCGCTTGCTGACGGAACCGGTCCTTGGCACGTTTGCCCAGCAGTCCCCAAAGCGTCAACCAACCTCGCACAGTCGTGTTCGGGATGAAGTAGGACCAGACCCCTGTCTTCAGGGGTTTGAAGCGATGTGCCCAGGGAGGGTCATTGACGAGGCTCAGCGTATCCGTCTGCGGGTCTTTGCAGGCTTGCTGGATCATCAGGTGGAGCAGCACGTTGCCTGGCGCGTATTTGGCGTACTCCTCGATATAACCGCACTTCAGAATGTGCAGGGTTCGACCGATTTTGAGACCGAACTCGCCTGCCACGACCTTGTCGTCATACCAGAGCAGATTGATGACGCACTCGCCGCGCGCGCCATATTGCCGGACCAGCGACTGATAGAAACCCAGCAGAGCAGGTTGGCAGTAGATCGCAGAGCCAAGGCCTTCTTTTCCTTTCCAGCCCGACGCTTCAATTTCGAGGAAATGTCCAAATGCCTTTTGCAGCGCATCGCCGGAGGTGGCGGTTTCGGGGCGGATCTTCCACGTTTCCTCGGACCGGCGTTGTTGTCGTCGGACGTTGCGCCGGAAGTGGTCGCTCATGGCCAGCGTGGCATGTTCGTAGTCAGAACTCGTGTCGAAGTAGCTGCTGGCGTCGTGTTGTAAAACCTGCACGTTTCGCGGCGATGCATGGGATGCTGCATAACGTATGGCCGCGTCGTTGTGAACTTTTCGTAAACGCAGAGCGTCCCAGCGCAAGCCCGACTCTGTCTTCAGCCACTGCACCAGCGCCTGCACGAAATCCGCGTTCTCAGGCGTCTTTCGAAAAACAAAGTCCGAGAGCTGCAGTTGATCGTTCTCAAGTGTCCCTAGCAAGGTTGGTTTGAAAGGCCCGATCTTGTAGTCCTGGTATTGAAGGGGAGCCACGGCGACCAGGTGTCCTTCATGCCGGGCCGTGATAAACCAGATGCTCTCGGGGTCCCCGGCACCCGACTCCAGGTACGCCGATGTCCATTCAGTCTGATGCTGAAAGGCACACTCGTCGCCCAGGCTGACAGCCAGCTGCTGCCAGTCGGCTTCAATGTGACGGTAGCCCGTGAGTCCCCGGTGGGCCTCGAAGTTGAAACGTACCTGCTTCATGGTTGTTGATTTGTATGCATCACGTAGGGTCCGAGATCAGAACAGGCTTTCTCGTACGAAAACCACGTCATCCGGCAGGAGCATGTCGGTCAGCGCCGGCGCGACTTCCTCGTAGCTGCCATTGGCCTTGCGTCGCTGGACCCGGACCCGGTTCTCTGTGCCGCGTTTGGAAAGACCGCCGGCCGTGACCAGGGCCTGCTGCAAGGTCATCCGATTCTCCAGCCGGTAAGCCCCCGGCCTTTGCACTTCACCATAGGCGTAAAACACCTGGGCCCGAGGCACGAAGACCACGTCTCCGCCAGTAATGAGGACATCACCGTCGTTCTCGCCCTTGCCATAAGCCTGGGAGATGTTGATTTCTCTGCGAAAACTGGCGCCGTTGCGCTGGCCGGTCACGATGACGATGTAATCGCCCGTCGGCGTGTTTCCCCCGGCCAGCGCCAGGACATCCGACAGGCGGGTATTGACGTACTCCAGCGGCACCATGCCAGGCTTGACCACGTTGCCCAGTACCGCGGCCTGAGGGCGTCGCGCCAGGATCAGGTTGATGGAAACCTGTGGCGCCTGGATATACCCCCCCGACACCAGGGTGCTGGCGATCAGCTTTTCGGCTTCCGGCAAGGTCAGGCCGGCCAGGCGTTGAGCGCCGATCAGGGGAAAGGAGATATTTCCATTTTCCTGAACCCTGTATTCGGCGCTGAGGTCCGGGTTCTTGTAGACCAGCACCCGGATGGTGTCACCCGGTCCGAGCTTGTCGCTGGTGATCTTCTCTTCGGCCTGTACGCCTGACAGCAGCGTGACGAAGAGCACTAAGGCCGCGAAGAAGCGGCTCCAACGGTTGGGATTCATCATTTGCATCACCTCCTGTCTTTCCAAAATCCTGGGACTAGCCGTGCCCAAACTGCGCCGCCAACGACGCCACCTCAACTAAAACGTGTAGAGCGCCTGCAGTGTCACCTGGTTTGCGACGAAGCCTGCATTGTTGACCGTCGATGTCCGCTGTGTGCGCCCGACAACGGTGGATACCGATATATTTTCCTGTAGCGCCCAGTACCAGCCCAGGGACTGCAGCCGGATATGGTCGACGCGGCCGGAGGGGCCCGCACCGGGATCGCCGCGATCACGAGACACACCATACTGCAGCGTCCCGCGCAGTGTCGCCTTGGGCGAAACCTCCCACGCGGGTGTGAGTGCCAGGGAGTTGATGGTCGTATAGATCGAATTGGCGCTCGGATTGCCGTAGAACTGCCGTTGCGCGGACATTCCTAGGGTGGTTTTCCCCGTGATGGGCCAGTTGACCTGCATCCCGCCCCCGAGCACAGAGAAGTCATAGACGGGATTCTGCTCATAACTCTGGTTCCAGTGGATGAGGTTCCAGGTATAAGTCTCGGCTTCATCCCTTTGTGTCGAAAATCTCAGTTCACTGGAACGGATGCTGTAGTCATAAAGGTTGGCCCCGTTCGCCTTTTGGACGGTCAGCGCAAGGATATTCCCGCTGCGGAAGCGGTAGGTCGTACCAACGTAGGCACCGCTGTATTCAAAACTGGTCTGCCCTACCACCGCGCGCTCGTTCTTGGAGCTGGAATAGACCAGGCCGGAGTTGAGTTCCCAGCCGCCGTCCAGTTCGTACCCCAGTGCCACCTGGCTGGTTTTCGTCGTAACCAGGTTGCGCTGCGTGTTATCCACACTGTTGCCGGCGACGTTCTGGGCCTCGACACGGCTGAGGGTCACCGAGCCGTTGAAACCGGCCCCGGAAGACCATTGCCAGCCGCCGGAAAGCCGGCTTCCGAGGTGGTCCCAGTCCGAATGCGCCAGATACCGGTTGGCATTGAGCATGGCATCCAGTGCCAGTTGCTGCCGGCTGTGGGCGGCCTTCAGCGACAGGCCCAGCGTCCCTGTGGCGATGACGTCGGATACCTGGTCGGAGGACGTTGCAAAGAGGTTGTCAACGGCCTGGACACTGGTCCCCGCCTGGATCCTGAGACCCGTCTCCTCTTCCTCTTGCTGCTGCTGCGCCAGAGCCGGGCTTGTACAGGTGAGTGGCAGGAGCAGGGCCAAGAGGATGCGTCTGGAATGACGGGGCCCTGCTTCTTCATTCGAAACCATGGTCCATCCTTTGTTCACGCTGCCTGGCGCCGGTAATGCCTCGGTGTCCTTGTGCATCTGCTTTCCCATCTAGTAGGCCTGGTTGTCCTTGAAGACCAGACGCACGGTCCGGTAGATGATGTAGAGATCCAGTGCAATGGACCAATTCCGCAGGTAGTCGAGGTCGTAACGTATCCGTCCCTCCATCTTGTCCAGCGAATCGGTCTCACCCCGGTAGCCATTGACCTGCGCCCACCCGGTGATCCCCGGGCGCACCTTGTGCCGCACCATATAGCCCTTGATGAGTTTGCGGTACTCTTCATTGTGCGCTACCGCATGCGGGCGTGGCCCGACGATGCTCATGCGGCCTTGCAGCACGTTGACAAACTGGGGCAGTTCGTCGATGGAGGTCTTGCGCATGAAAGCCCCCAGTGGCGTGATCCGGCTGTCATTCTTCTGCGCCTGCTTCACCTGGGCCCCATCTTCGGTCACGCTCATCGAGCGGAACTTGTAGACTAGGATCTGCTTGCCATCCAGGCCATAACGGCGCTGCTTGAAGATGATGGGACCCGGTGACGTCCACTTGACCGCAACGGCAAACATGAGCAGGAAGGGCGAGATGAGGATCAGGATGAGGATGGACAGCACGACATCCAGCAGGCGTTTGGCCAGACCGGAGATGCCCGTGAAGGGCGTTTCGCACACCGCAATGACGGGCACACCGCACACCACGCCGGAACGGCCCTGGATCAGGTCTGTGACGAACATGTCTGGCACGAAAAAGATGGAAGCCGTGGTGTCTTTCAGGTCATCGAGCACATGCAGGATGCGTGGTTGCGACGCCATCGGAATCGAAAGATAGATGAGCTGGATCTGCCGGGATCGGACGTATTCGGGGAGCCCGGTCAAGGAACCGATCAGGCGGTAGTCGCCCGACGCGTCCAGGCGGCCCAGATCACGATCGTCGAAAAAACCGGCCAGCTCAATGCGAGAGTAGGGTGATTTGGCGATGTGGCTCGCGAGGAACACGCCCGGCTCGTTCATCCCGACGATCACGGCGCGCAGTGGGGGGCCCTGCAAGCGCACCAGGACTGGAGCGCCCAGGCGCAGGGACAGGTGAGCCAGCAGGAGGATGCAGGGGATGACGACCAGCCAGACCAGCACGACCTCCAGCGGAAACACCAGCAGATAGGCCGCGACGTAACTTCCAAGCCCCAGCAGCAGGACGGTCCAGTACCAGTCAACAAGGACTTCGCTGACCAGGCGCCCCGGGCGCTTGGCCAGTCGAGGTTTGCCCGGAAAGGTCAGAGAGAAGATCACGATGGAGAGCGCTAGGTCCAGCAGCGACAGGCGGCCCCGGAGATAGACCGCCGTCCACCAGACCGACAGCACGAGAACCACAGGTTCGATGGCAGCCTCCAGCAGGCTCAGCAGGCTGTCACGCCCCAGCGAGGGCGGCCCCTCGGTACCCAGCAGCTGATAGTCGATCCCGGGCGCGGGTCCCTCCATCCCCTTAGGAAGCGCCATGACTGGACTTGAAGACCGATACCGCCTGGGCCCGGTTGAACACATCCAGCTTCTTGAAAATCCGCTGCATGTGGTTCTTGATCGTGAACGAGCTGAGGTTCAGGATATTCCCGATCTCTGCGTTGGTCTTGCCCAGCGCAACCCAGCCCATGATCTCCGCCTCGCGATCGCTCAGGGGTGCTTGTCGTTCCTCTTCGGAGCTTGCCGTAGCGGGGGCCGCGGCCCGGTGGAGCGGCGCCTCAACCTGCCGCAAAGCGACATCGAGATAGGGCACCAGCAGCTTGAGCGCCTGGGCTTCGTCACCGCCGCCGGAGGGGACGGCGCTGAAGAAGGCATAGAGACAGTCGTGACGGCCCCGCTGGTCCAGGAGTCCATGCACGAGGACCGACTCCATGCGCGCCATCGTCGGGACGGCCTGGGCCTGCATGCCACCGCCCGCCCAGGCATCGGCATATTCCCGGGTGTTGATCAGCAGGGGTTTGCGGCCATTCGCCGCCCAGCCCTGAAACAGCTGATTCAGGATCGGCGCAATGCCCGCCGCCTCGGCATTGACGGTCGCAATGCCCGGGTCGGCCGTCAGCAGATCGTAGTGCAGGGTTCCGCGCCGAAAGTCCCCCCAGGCCGCGATCAGGGCGTCGTGACGGACATAGTGCTGAAGTTCCCCCCGCACCAGGGCCCGGAAGTCCGCATCGCTACGGACCGCGAGGATATGGTGAACCACGTCGCTGAAACTGGGCCAGTCCTGAGGAACCGGCGCGCGCTCCTCGCGTGCAGTTTTCAGCCGCAGGCCGGCAGCGGCATGGTTGGCTTCACGAAAAACGCCACGGCTCCCCCCCACGTGGCCCACCCCCCATTCGGGGGGCAAACGGCTCGCTTCCACTTCCATAGTGATTCCAGTAACAGGCGTTACGGCGGCGGGCATAGGCGCAAGCAGCTATCAAGAATGAACAGCTTTGCGGACCGTGCCGGCTACCCCATGTTCATCGCGCAGAGCCGCTACGGCGCAACGCAATGGACCCCATCACCAACAACGCCAACAGGACCAGCCGCAGGGTATTGCCATCCTGGGAGGTATCGCCCGCTTGCGATGTGATCATCGCGGGCTTGTTCTGATTCACGCCTGCAACGGGCACCAGGTTGGTGGAAGACTCATTCCCCGCCCCCACTTGGGCGCCAGCCCAAGCCGTCAGAGTGGAATCTCTGCCGGTCAGGACCGGCTCCTGGGCTATCGTCATAGTCGAAAACAAACTGATCGATAGCCCTACCATCGCTGCCCAGACTTTCATGTAACCTCTCCCGTGAATATGCAATTGTTTGTAAGAAAGTGTTTCGCGTTAGGGCAAGTCTAGTCCCCTTAGGTTGGGCCTCAATAGGTCGTTCGGACTAATGTTGAGAGGTGTTGTGAAATAGTTGACGGAATCTGGCCGTTGACCTGATCCAGTGTGGCGTCGCTTTGACGGTGGTGCCCGATCTGGGCCCTGGACGGCGGCGAAAAGCGGTTTAAGGGGCCGTCGCAGCGACAACTGCCACTTGGGCGGCGCGTGACGCCGTCAGTACCCCTGGGCGCCAGCGCTGGCGCTGCTGCCCAGGCCTTGAAGCAGGCTTCGTGGTTGCCACGCGAGCATTGATTTTGCTCGGGTATTGCTGAGTCGGAGGTCCTGGCGCATCAGGCGCAGCAGGGATGGGGGGATGGCCGGCGGAGGATGGATGCGGCCGAAGCTGCCACGTGCGCAGGCCAGTTCCAGGATCCTGAGGGGCGGCGCCAGCAGCCGGGTTTCGAGCGCGAGCCGGCGTGACGTGATCCGTCGTACGGGCACGGCACCCAGTGCAATGGCGTAGGTGATGAAATATTCGTTCCAACTGGGCGGGTCGTCCATGACCAGATTGAAGGCCTGTCCGGCGAGCTCTGGTGCCTGCAGCGCGTGCAGCGCTGCCTCGGCCACGTCGTCGACATGGATGAGGTTGCAAGTGCCGTCCCCGGCTGCGCCGAGATCCCCCAGCCGGCGGGCGTGCAGCCAGCGGGCCACCCTTGTGGTCCAGACCTGCCCGCCCGGGCCGTATTCGACGCCGGGGCGCAGGATGACCGCATTGCTGTAGCGCTGCGCCAGTTGCTCGGCCAAAACGCGTGCCGCAGCGTAGGCGCCGAGTTCAGGATTCAGCGCCTTGGTTTCGGTGATTTCGCCTTCCACATTGCCGTAGACGCTCATGGAGCTCAGATGCACGATACGGGGCGTGCGGGGCAGTCGTGCCAGTGCGTCGTACAGCGCCTGGGCCGAGGCCTCGATGAGGCGGGGGGCAGGGCCACTGCAATGGACCACGGCGTCGAAGTCAGGCAGCACTTGCGCCAGGCTGGTTTCGTCGCTCGCGTTGACGCGCAAGGCGGTGACTTTGCCGCGCAGAGCAGGAGGAAGTGGGCGATCGTCGGCAAAGACTTGGGCCCAGCCGCTGTCCGCCAGCCGGGCGAGGACAGCACCCGCGATGAAGTCGTCTGCTCCGGTCACCAGCACCTTCATGCAAGTGCTCCCGCTCGCAGGTGGGCCCCCAGACGCAGCGCCAGGGCCACGATGGTCAGCGTCGGGTTGGCCTGGCTTGAGGTCGGAAAGACGGCCGAGCTCGCGATATGGAGGTTGTCCACCGAGTGGACGCGGCAGTGCCGGTCCACCACACTCGTGCGAGGGTCGTCCCCCATGCGGGACGTGCCGATGTGGTGGCCTCCATAGGCGCCGTAGCGCGTCATTTCCAGCTCGACCTCGTCGGGGCTGTAGTCGAGGGTGCCGACGCCGCTGGCCGCGATGTCCTTGGCCAGCAGGGCCAGGGCACCTTGCACGGTATCGACATCCTGCGGGGTGTAGCGCCAGTCGATGTGCAGCCGGGGCATCCCCAGTTCGTCACGCGACTCCGGGTTCAGCGTGACGCGGCTGGCAGGGTTGGGGACCTGCTCCGCGTGGAAGTCGATGCTGTAGAGATTGCCGCGCGACTTGATGATGATGGAGGGGAACTTGCGCACTGCGAGCTTGCGGTCACGCAGCATGTGCCAAGCGAAGGCGAAGGCATCGAAGGGCCGGGTGGCCACGTTGCGGACGTGCCGGAACCAGGTCAACCAGGAGGTCTTGGCATCACCGTGCAGGCGCTTGGCGTATTCGTAGGGGATCACCGGTTTGGCCAGAGCCAGCAGCGAGAGCACGGCGCTGCGGTGATCCGGGTCCGTGATGCGTGGGTGGTGCAGGCGGGCAATGAAGTTAGCGATGCCTAGCTTGCGTTGGCTCGCGGGGGCGAGCGTGAGCCGGCGCCGACAGTACACCCCTTCGTCGGACACGTCGTAGCCATGGTGCACGTTGTCAGGTGTTCCGTGGATCCTCAAGGTGCCGATGGTTCCGGCCAGATGACACATATAGTGCCGGCCGACCTGGTCGAATTCGTTGCCGATGCCCCGTGGATCTCTGCCGCGGCTGGCCAGCAGCAGACGTGCGACTTCAAGACCACCGGCAGCCAGCACAAAGTGCTTTGCCTGGATCTTGAGCGCGCGGCCGGCCAGGGTTCGCACGTCAAGATGGGTCACCCGTTTGCCGGCTTCGTCGAGCTGGATCTGGGTCACGTTGGCATCCAGCAGCACGCGCAGCTTGGATGCCTTTTCAAGGCGGTGCCGGTAGCGGGTGCCAAAGTTCGTGGGGCAGCTGAAGCGCTCCAGCCCGTCGGTCGAGAAATGCGGGCTCGTGAATCCGTTGATGACAGGACGCAAAGGCTGGCGCAAGGCCTGCTGCGCGCTGTAGACAAACGGACCGGCTTCGCAGAGCTGGTTCGCGCGGGCGTAGTAGGGATCGAGTTCTTCGCGACCAAAGGGCCAGCCGCTGCCGGCGATGTAGTCACGCCGCTCGAAGTCGATCGCGTCGAAGGGCATGCAGCGCCCACCCCAGATGGTGGTGGAGCCGCCAAAGCGGCGCTGGCGGTAACGGTCCGGCGGGCTGTGCAGTGCCTCGTCGGCGACCGAGCCCTGGTAGAGGTTCTGGGTACGCAAGTCTTCCTCCATGCCGCCGGACTCGAGCAGCAGGACGTTCAGACCGGAATCGACGAGATCCAGGGCCAGCGTGATACCCGCCGCACCGGCGCCGACGATGCACAGGTCGGTCTGGAGTTCGGTCGCGATGCCAGGGTCGTTGGCGCTGAGGATCATGGTGGGCGTGGTGGATTCAGTCGACGAGGCGCCGCCGCAGGGCCGCGCAGGGTTGCTCCACGAGCTTGTAGATCAGCCAGGAGACGGCGATGGACAGGGCCAGTGCAAGCAGGCCTCGGGCGGCAATGGATTCGACATGCAGCAGATCGCGCACGATGAACAGGGCGCCGAGGTGCACGAGGTAGAGCGAATAGGAGAGGACGCCCAGGAAGACCAGCGGTCTGGCGTTGAGCCAGCGGAAGACGGGCCATTGCGGAAAGCGGATGGCCGCCGTGAAGAGAAGCAGGAAGGCCAGGCCCTGCAGGGTGTAGCGCAGGGTCTCGCGGAACGCTTCGCCGCGGATCAGCAGGCTGGCCAGCAGGGTTGCGATGGCCAGGGGCACCAGCAGCCAGGCCCAGACCCTTGCGCTGCCACGTGGTGCATCGAGCACGGGGTTCAGGCCGATGGCCAGCAGCGCGCCGAACAGGATGGAGTCCAGGCGCGTGTCGCTGCCCATATAGGTCCGTGTCTGTGGTGCGTCGAAAACGTAGACCAGCACCAGGCGCCAGGCCAGGGCGGCGGCACAGAGCAGCGCCAGCACGGCGGCCTGCTGCACAGCAGAGAGTTGGAGCCGGCGCAGGGCGATGTAGAGGAAGGGGAACACCAGATAGTAGTGTTCCTCGATGGCCAGCGACCAGTAGACGCCGGTTCCCGTGTGCTCGGGGAAGCCGGTATAGCCATTGGCGATGATGTAGACGTTGGTGACGTGCAGGGCCTGGGCCAGCAGGGCCTGGGCGTTGGCCGCGTCGAACGTCCCGGCGAGCAGTGGCAGCGCATAGGCCAGGGCCAGCACGAGGTAGAAGGGTGGCAGGATCCTGAGCGAGCGCCGCAACCAGAAATGCTTGAGGCTGATCCGGCCCCGGCGCTCGTATTCCGTGCGCATCAGCGTGGTGATCAGATAGCCGCTGAGGAAGAAGAAGGCCGTCACGCCCAGGCCGCCCGGAACCACGTCTTCGAGGCCGCAATGCGCGACGAAGACCAGCAGGAAGCTGAGGGCACGGATGCCGTCGAGGGAAGGGATGTGCAGGTGTGCCGGGGCACTGGGGGGGGCGCCATCGGCGCTCTGGGCTGGCGCTGGCGTCATCGGACGAACTCGGACAGCAGCTTGACATAGGCGGACTGGTAATAGATACCGGGCTCGTTGAAGGTCCAGGCTGCGATGCGCGTATCGTTGGACTCCAGAAAGGCTTTCTGCGGGGGCTGACTGTGCGGAGGACGGGCCGATGCCGGAACGCCGTCGCTGGCCACATTGGCGTTGGCTCCTCCGGTCACGTAGCCTGGCGCTGGACCGCAAGCGGAGCCGGCAACGGAATCCCATTTCGTGCCAGCCGCAAACCAGGTATGAAACAAGCGGTCGAGCGAGCGCGTGGCGCCAGCCTCGCGCATATTGCTGAGCATGACCAAGCCCGTGGGGTTGACTCCATGGAAATAGTGCAGCGTTTCGAGTGCGCGTTGCCGCAGCTTGCGCTCGCCAGCGCCCGAGGCCATGCCGTTGCGCGCAGCCTGCAGGTTGACGTTGCCGTAGTTTGCGCGCGGCTGCAGGCTGCCCCAGTGGTATTGGGGGTTGTGAAGGAAAGAGCGATAGAGGTCCTGTCCGGGTTCGAAACCAAAGACCCCGTTGCCTGCTGCAACGTCCCTCTGGAAGTCCGCCAGTATCCGCTGACGGAACCCCGGGGGGACGCCGTCCAGTCGCGTGAAGAGGAGCAGTGCCTCACCCTGTTCTTCGTTGTAACGGCTCCAGGCCATGTCGCGGTAGGGCTGCAGATCCTTGTAGTGATCGAGGACGTAGGTCCGGTAGGAGGGTTCGCCCGTGATGGCATAGAGATAGATGGCCGCCTGGGTCGCAAGGCCTTTCTGTTCCACCTCGGTCCGGTCGGCATCGCCCGCATGCACCACACCCTGATCGCAGTCGGTCTGGAAGTTGGAGACCGAGAAATAGCGGGACCAGGCCGACCGGGCACGTTGCTGGAGATCGGCCGCTTCGGTCTGTAGGCTCGGGTGATTGCGGAACACATGGGCGGCATGTGCCATGATGCCGGCGCCCGCGATCGTGGCCGAGGTGCATTCAGGGATGTAATAGCGGGGGCTGCGGTCCTGGCTCGGTGCGCCGAGGGGGGCGATCTTGATCGCGCCGACCTTGAGGGCCAGGCCGCCATGGGGGAACTGCATGCGCTTGATCCAGTCCGTTTCCCAGCGGATTTCGTCCAGCAGGTCGGGGATGCCGTTGCCGGATTCCGGGATGCCGAAGTCGTCGGTGAACACGGTAGGGGTGTTGGCATATGCATGCAGCAACTGGTGCACCGCTGGGGCAGCGAAGGTGACGTATTTGTTGGTGTCGCCGGCGTCGTACCAGCCGCCACGCAGATCGCGGACCTTGGAAGCATTGCTGCGGTCGTTCACGTCACGCGCCTGCGTGTCCTGGTCGGGGCCCAGATAGGCGGCCTCGTCGGCCCAGCAGGCCTGTGCATAGGGCTCGCGTTTGGCGTAGCTGCTGCGCTGGTAGAAGTACATGCGCGTAGCGGCGCGCAGCACTTTGCGGTAAACGTCGGGTGCGATGTCAAAGGGCGCTGACTTGATGCTGCGTTCGGCGTCGACAACCTCGTAGCGGCCGGGCGTACGTAGGCTGGAGAAATCGAACCACCAACCCTTGTCCCCGGAGGAGGACTGGACCTGACCACCGTTCCAGGCTTGGAGACTTCCCGTGTGCACCACTTCACCCGTGTCCTGGCGTCGGACCTGGTACACATTGCCGGGGGCGTAGGTATGGGCACTGTCGAACCCCGTGACCGGGCTGCGGACAACGGCGACCTTGGGGTCGTCCGGCCTGTAGCCAAACTGGTCGACCAGGATGTGGCTGATGACCGGCGTCGTAGGCGTGGCGGCCTGGGACTGAGCGAACACCTTGGGGATGCCCCGCAGCACGAGAAACAACACGCCGGCTGCGAGAACCAACAGCACGAAAACGCTCATGGCGCGTGTCCGGAAACCGGTGGGTAGGGGGGGTGACATGGTGTGCTCCTCGGGAGGGGGGTGAAATGGCAGCGCGCGGGATCAGAACTGGTTCAGCACGCCCCCGAAGATTTCAACCTGGGACCTGGCAAGACTGTCCAGCATGGCCTGCGTGTCCCGGTAGTTGCTGACCTTGGACCGGTGCAGTGTCAGCACGCGCCCCATGACGGTCGAGATGATTTGCGCGTCGGAGTAGTCGTTGAAGGCTGGTGTATCGACGATGATGAAGTCGAACAGGTTGCGCATGGAATCCAGGGTCCGCTGGAAGCGCAGATTCGAAAAGAGCTCGGTCGGGTTGTACCCTGTGTCATCTCCCGCAGCCAGGACCGAGAGGGGGGGGATGCCCTCAACGCTGTTGAGTCTGGGCATCTCGCCGGTTGCGAGTGTCTGCGCCAGACCCTCCATGACTTCGGTGCCAAAAAGACGGTGCTGGCGCGGGGAGCGCAGATCGGCGTCAATGAGCAGGGTGGAACGCCCCAGCTGTGCAAACGACAGGGCCAGCTCCGCGGCCAGCAGGGAACGTCCATCACCTGTGGTGGTGCTGACAACGGCGAAGGCCAGCGAGCTGGTGTTGTGGTAGCCGTGACGCAGGAGCAGTTCGGTGCGCAGCTTGCGGAGTAGTTCGCCGTGGATATTGGGCAGGGAACGCAGCGGGGGTTGCTCCGGGTCAAGCAAGACAGTGATCAATCCAGTTGAGAAGTCGGGTTCCTGTACGTCGTCGGCGTCGGACGTTTCGTCTTGTCGATTGGCACCGTTCTGCTGGCGCTTGCGCCAGTTCAGCGGGCCTCTCCCGGATTTGGAGGATTTGTCGTTCATGCGCGGCCACCCGCTTGTAGTGAAGCGTCAGAAATGTTCGGTAGTTCAAGCAGCATGGGGATCCGCATGTCGCGCTCCAGATCATCTCTGCAACGGATCTTGCGTCGTGGCAATTCGAAAGCGAACGGTGCCATGAGCGCCAGTGCCAGACCTGCAGCGATGCCCAGGAGCAGGTACTTGAGGCGATTGGGCTTGGAGGCTTTCACGGGCGGGCGTGCCCGGGATGCGATGCTCAGGTGTTGCGTGTTTCCGCGGGCGGCAAATTTTTCCTGATCGAATCCGTCGAGTGCCCTCTTGTACACCTGTTGGGCGGACTCGAGTTCAAGCCGGTACTTGGCTGCCTGGTCCCGGTAGACCTTGACTTGCCGCACCCTGACGCGCTGAGCGGTCACGGCTTTTTCCAGCGAATCTACTTCGTTGTTGGTCACCGAGATGTCCGATGAATTCGCCTCGGAATAGGCTGCCTGCATCGTGGCCTGGGCGGCTTTGTTTGCATCGATCTGCGATTGCAGGGCCTGCATCTCCGGATGGTTGGGGCCGTAATCGGTACGCAGCTGGGCCATCCGGGTCGCGAGCCGGTTGCCTTCTTCACGCAGATTAACCATGGCCGGTGCGGTGAGCACGGAGGTGGTCAGATCTTTTTTGCCAGAAAGCCTGGCCTGGTTCGAGCGCAACGCATTGCGCGCGTCCAGCAGGCGATGCTCCAGGGCGTTGAGCAGGGCGAGCTCGACATCGCCGTTGGAGTCGAAATCGATCGTGCCAGCGCGATCGCGCAGGTCGCTCAGAACTTTTTGGGAGGTATCAACCTTGCGTTTGAGCGCGGTCAGGCCTTCGCCGTAGCGTGTCACACGGCCCGCTGACGGACTGTCCGATGAGTGGAGTTCCAGATAGGCTTCAACGACGGTGTTGGCGATGTCGGCGGCCAGGGCTGGGGTCGACGCCAGAGCGTTGACGTAGATGAGCTGACTACCGGCGCGACCCGGCTCAATGTCCAGACTTTTTCGCAATTTGGCCTCGATCCAGCCCAGGCGCGTGGATGGGTCTTCCGGCAGGCCGGCTGCAAATTCATCCATCGAGGTCAGCTTCAGCCGCTCGATGACCTCGTCGAGCACCGCGTCGCTTTGCATGAGCTCGATCTGTGTCGGCAGGTAGCTGTGCTGGGCGGAATCCGAGAACTCCTTGGCGGCAAGCGGATCCAGGGTGTTGAAATGCACCATCAGGGTCGCGGTGGCCTGGTAGGACTTCGTTGCAAGCAGCGAAGCGGTCACGGCCAGCATGACCATCAGGATGAAGCACAGGGCCGAGGTCTTCCAGTACGCTTTCAGTATCACCAGGATCTGGCGAATCGAAAACGGTGGGCGATCCTCGTCGGCGGGGCTGGCAGGGGCGCCGAACGCGCCGTGCTCCTGACCGGGAGGGGGCGCATAGTGGGCAAGGGCTTGTCGATTTTCCATCTTTAGTAGGACCGTCAGGGACGGTCATCCATTTTGATTGGTGAGGTGCATGGAACTGTACGCTGGATGTCTGTCTTTCTGTTGCCCATGCAGTTTGGGGGCTGTCCGGATGTCATGGTGGTTTTCCCTGATCTGGCCCAGGTAGCCTGAGGTCAGCGATGACGGCGTGGTGATCCGAGATCCGGCTCGGGCCGACCCGCGCGCGCTGGATATCCAGTTCAGGCGAGACCAGGATGTGGTCGATGCGCAGGAAGTCGATCCGTTTGTGGACCGCATGGCCATAGGTGTAGCCCCAGCCTCGGCCGGCCTGGGAGAAAGCGTCCTGGAGGTCAAGCGCCAGGAGCGGGGCCAGTACGGGAGAGTCCTCGGGTGCATTGAAATCCCCCATGACCACCAGGGGCCTGGGCAGGGGGGCGAGTGCCTGCGCGAGGACCCGGGCCTGGAAAAGCCGCTCACCCAGGTTGGCGGACCAGTCGGAGCCGGCTTCCGTCGGGTCGTCCCGGACCGCCAGCAAGGAATAACGTGGCGACACGAAGTGCGCGGTCACAACCGTCAAGGGGGTACCGCGTACCGACAGGGTGCAGCGCAGGAAGTTCCGGGACCGCTCGTTGCGGCTGAGGTCGCCGGCGCTGCATTCCTGGATGGGAAAGCGGCTGGCGATGAGGTATTGCCCCAGGACCAGGACTTCGGGATAGCCCAGCATGGGGGCCACCCGGCGCGGCGTCGTGTTGCTGCGGTCCTGGATGAAGCCGTCTGCATCTTGCAGTGCGACGATATCTGCGTCGTGTGAACGTATCTCGTCCGCCAGCGCAGCCATGCCGCCGGACACATGCTTCACTTTGTAGGTCTTGGTGTTGAAGGTCATCACACGCAGAGCCTGGCCCTGCGCCGGGGACGATGACTCCGGGTTCCAGTGCAGGCCCATGTGGAAGGTGAGTACCAGGACCGGGTTGAGCAACGCCGTGGCCATGAGCCATAGCGGAAGGCGCCAGAGCAGGAGGATGGCCAGCGCCGCGAGTGGCAACAGCCAGTAGTAGGGAATGAAACGTGCCAGCTCGGCGATCGGGACGGGAACGCCAGGCACTACCTGTAGCGCAGCGATGAGGTATCCGGGGACGACCAGCAGCAGTGCCGCAGTCATGCGGAGTTTTCGATTCATGGGACTGGGGTCCTGCGATGAAAGGTGGCCATGTAGCACAACCGAGGCAGCGTCGCGGCCAGGCACGAACATCTGGCGAATCATGGCTCTATGCATAAGCAATCGGGCACGTTGCCGGACGCCTCCCTCGTCTGGAATCCTTGTATAGGCTACCCGGTACCGCCGTATACTGTAAACGACTTGATCCCGGCGCGACACTGGCGTTGCGGAACTATTTGGCGTTTTTGCCAGCTTTGATTCCATGCCCATCCGTCCGAGTCCTGATTACCAGCGTCCCGTCTACGACATCGCAGGCCTGCCATTTGATGCGCTGGACATGCAGGCGTCCGTAGGGACCATCGTTCGTACGCTGGACAGCCGCACTCCCCTGTTCATCTCTACGCCCAACCTCAATTTCCTGGTCGCTGCGCAGACGGACCGGGATTTCCGGGTCTCGGTGTACCAGAGCGATCTGTGTCTGGCAGACGGCATGCCCATCGTCTGGTTGGCACGTCTGCTCGGGGTGCCCATCCCCGGTCGTGTTGCCGGTTCAGATCTGTTCGAGGCGCTGTGTGCCCAGGACCAGCGCACGGTGAGGGTCTTTTTCTTTGGCGGGCCTGAAGGTGCCGCACAGCAGGCCGCGGACCGTGTCAATCGCCAGGCCGACGAACGTCGTCAGCGGCAACAGACCCCTGGCGTCGTCTGTGTCGGTTATGAATCGCCCGGCTTTGGTTCGCTCGACGACATGAGCCGGCCGGAGTTGATCCAGCGTATCAATGCGAGCGGTGCCGACTTTGTCATCGTGGCCCTGGGGGCTCGCAAGGGCCAGGCCTGGATCCAGCGCAATCGCAGTCAGCTCGATGCGCCGGTGATCTCGCATCTCGGTGCTGTGGTCAATATGGCGGCCGGTTCGATCGCCCGCGCGCCGCGCTGGATGCAGGTCATCGGCCTGGAATGGATCTGGCGCATCAAGGAAGAGCCGCAGTTGTGGCGGCGTTACGCGTCAGATGGGTTGGCCCTGCTGGGCATGCTGGTGACGCGGGTCCTGCCGGCTATGGTGTCACGTTGGCGCCAGCGTCTGTTCGGGCGACGTCCAGCGGCGGGGCAGCTGAATTGCATACGCGCCGAAGGGACTTGCCGACTGGAGCTGAGGGGGAGCTGGACGCAGGATAACATCGACGAGCTGCGTGCGCAGCTCCAGGCTTGTGCGGTGCGGGGCGAGGCCGTGACGGTGGACGCCGGTGCGGCGGACTATCTGGATGCCGCCGTGCGCGGCTTGCTGGCCATCGTTCCCGCTTCTGTTGAT
>CAUPRZ010000003.1:0-23500 GCA_963513855.1 uncultured Hylemonella sp. | reverse complement strand
GGCGCCACAACCAGTTGCTGGCCAGCTTCCCGACCAGCCTCACTGCACGCGTGCAGGGCCTGCAACCCCAGGCCTTGCTGCCGGGCCTCTGAAAAACAAAAGCCCCGTGCATTGCTGCGCGGGGCTTTTGCGTCGGCTGGACCTGCGCCGGATTACTTCTTCTTCAGGTACTTGCGCAGCGCAGCAATCTCGGCGGCGGCAATCGCGAGTTCGGACTGGGCCTTGGCCAAGTCCAGATCGCTCTTGGCGTTCTTGAGCGCTTCTTCGGCAGCACGCTTGGCCTCGTTGGCCTTCTCTTCATCCAGGTCCTTGCCGCGCACGGCGGTGTCGGACAGGACGGTGACGCAGTCGGGCTGCACTTCGAGGATACCGCCGGCAACGAAGACGAACTCTTCCTTGCCGTCAGCGAGCTCGATGCGCACGGAGCCGGGCTTGACGCGCGTGATCAGCGGGGTGTGACGCGGATAGATGCCAAGTTCGCCCGCTTCGCCGGGCAGCGCGACAAAACGCGCCTCGCCCGAGAAGATGGACTCTTCGGCACTGACCACATCGACGTGGATGGTGTTCATGTTGAAGTTCCGTTACCGTTACGGGCGCCGATCAGACCTTCTTGGCCTTTTCGAAGGCTTCGTCGATGGTGCCCACCATGTAGAAGGCCTGCTCGGGCAGGTGATCGCACTCGCCAGCCACGATCATCTTGAAACCGCGGATGGTTTCCGACAGCGGCACGTACTTGCCCGGGGCACCGGTGAACACTTCGGCCACGTGGAAAGGCTGCGACAGGAAACGCTGGATCTTGCGGGCGCGGGCCACGGTGAGCTTGTCTTCCGGTGCCAGTTCGTCCATGCCCAGGATCGCGATGATGTCGCGCAGTTCCTTGTAGCGCTGCAGCGTGCCCTGCACGGCGCGGGCCGTTGCGTAGTGCTCTTCACCCACGACTTGCGGGTCGAGCTGGCGGCTGGTGGAGTCCAGCGGGTCCACAGCGGGGTAGATACCCAGCGAGGCGATGTCACGGCTCAGCACCACGGTGGAGTCCAGGTGGGCGAAGGTGGTGGCGGGGGACGGGTCGGTCAAGTCATCGGCCGGCACGTAGACAGCCTGGATGGAGGTGATCGAGCCGACCTTGGTCGACGTGATCCGCTCTTGCAGACGGCCCATTTCTTCAGCCAGCGTCGGCTGGTAGCCCACGGCGGAAGGCATACGGCCCAGCAGGGCGGACACTTCGGTACCGGCCAGGGTGTAGCGATAGATGTTGTCCACGAAGAACAGCACGTCCTTGCCTTCGTCACGGAAGGCTTCGGCCATCGTCAGACCGGTCAGGGCCACGCGCAGACGGTTGCCCGGGGGCTCGTTCATCTGGCCGTAGACCATGGCCACCTTGGATTCGCTCAGGTTCTCCTGGTTGACCACGCCAGCGTCCGACATCTCGTGATAGAAGTCGTTGCCTTCACGGGTACGCTCACCCACACCGGCAAACACGGACAGGCCCGAGTGCGCCTTGGCGATGTTGTTGATGAGCTCCATCATGTTCACGGTCTTGCCCACGCCGGCGCCACCGAACAGGCCCACCTTGCCGCCCTTGGCGAAGGGGCAGACCAGGTCAATCACCTTGATGCCGGTTTCCAGCAGTTCGGTGGAAGGCGACAGCTCGTCATAAGCCGGGGCCTTGCGGTGGATGGAAGCCGTCTGGGTCTGAGCCACGGGACCACGTTCGTCGATGGGGTTACCCAGCACGTCCATGATGCGGCCCAGGGTCGCCTTGCCCACGGGCACGGTGATGGCCTTGCCGGTGTTGCTGACCATCAGACCGCGGCGCAGGCCATCGGAAGAACCCAGGGCGATGGTACGGACCACGCCGTCGCCGAGCTGCTGTTGCACCTCGAGCGTCAGGGCCGAACCGTCCATCTTCAGGGCGTCATAGACCTTGGGCATCTGGTCGCGCGGGAACTCCACGTCCACCACGGCGCCGATACACTGAACAATCTTGCCTTGCACTTGCGTGTTTGCTTGAGCCATTTTTCGCTCCAATAATTTGAATCTGTAAGCTGTCGATCGGTGAGCGGTTTAAACCGCCGCGGCGCCTGCCACGATTTCCGACAGTTCCTTGGTGATGCTGGCCTGGCGGGTCTTGTTGTAGACCAGCTTGAGTTCGGCAATCACGCTTCCGGCGTTGTCGGTGGCGGCCTTCATGGCCACCATGCGGGCGGACTGTTCCGAGGCCATGTTTTCGGCCACGGCCTGGTAGACCAGCGCTTCCACGTAACGCACCAGCAGTTCGTCGATGACGGACTGCGCGTCGGGTTCGTAGATGTAATCCCAGTCGTGCTGCGGGCCGCTGGCTTGCGCCTCGTCCTGCATCTTGGCGGCCGACAGGGGCAACAGTTGCTCGACCACGGGCTCCTGGCGCATGGTGTTGATGAACTTGGTGTAGCACAGGTACACCGCATTCACTTCACCACGCGTGTAAGCGTCCAGCAGCACCTTGACGGGGCCGATCAGCTTGTCCAGATGCGGCGTGTCGCCGAGCTGGATAGACTGCGAGACCACCTTGGCACCGATGCGGTTGAGGAAACCCAACCCCTTGTTGCCGATGGCCACAGCCTGCGTGCTCACGCCCGCCGCCTGCAGCTCGCGCAGCTTGTTGGTCACGCCGCGCAGCACGTTGGTGTTGAGACCACCGCACAGGCCCTTGTCCGTCGTCACCACGATCATGCCGGCGCTCTTGGCGTCGTTCGTCTGCATGAAGGCGTGCACGTACTCGGGGTTGGCACGACCGAGGTTGGCGGCAATGTTGCGCACCTTCTCGCTGTAGGGACGGGCGGCCTGCATCCGCTGCTGCGCCTTGCGCATCTTGGATGCGGCCACCATTTCCATGGCCTTGGTGATCTTCTTGGTGTTCTCCACCGATTTGATCTTGCCGCGTATTTCCTTACCTGCTGCCATGAGTGGCTCCTTGGGTCGTCAGGTCGGAAATCAGGCGAAGGTCTTCTTGAACGCGCCGATGGCAGCGGTCAGTTCGGCTTCGGCATCCTTGTCCATGGCCTTGGCAGCTTCCAGCTTGGCCAGCAGCGCAGCGTGCTTGTCCTTGAGGTAGGCGTGCAGGCCATGCTCGAAGGACAGCACCTTCTTGACTTCGATGTCGTCCATGAAACCCTTGTTCACGGAGAACAGCGAAGCGGCCATCAGGCTGATGGACTGCGGGCTGTACTGGGCCTGCTTGAGCAGTTCGGTCACACGGGCACCGCGGTCCAGCTGCTTTTTGGTCGAGGCGTCCAGGTCGGAGGCGAACTGCGCGAAGGCAGCCAGCTCACGGTACTGGGCCAGGTCGGTACGGATACCGCCGGACAGGCTCTTGATCAGCTTGGTCTGGGCGGCACCACCGACGCGCGACACCGAGATACCGGCGTTGATGGCGGGGCGGATACCGGCGTTGAACAGGCTGGTTTCCAGGAAGATCTGGCCGTCGGTGATCGAGATCACGTTGGTCGGCACGAAGGCAGACCCGTCGCCGGCTTGCGTTTCGATGATCGGCAGGGCCGTCAGCGAACCGGTCTTGCCCTTGACGGCACCCTTGGTGAAAGCTTCGACGTAGTCGGCATTCACGCGAGCGGCACGCTCCAGCAGACGGCTGTGCAGATAGAACACGTCGCCGGGGTAGGCTTCGCGGCCCGGGGGACGGCGCAGCAGCAGCGACACTTGACGGTAGGCCACGGCCTGCTTGGACAGATCGTCATACACGATCAGGGCGTCCTGGCCGCGGTCGCGGAAGTATTCGCCCATGGTGCAGCCGGAGTAGGCCGACACGTACTGCATGGCAGCCGATTCGGAAGCGGTCGCCGCCACGACGATGGTGTATTCCATCGCGCCGGCCTGTTCCAGAGCACGCACCACGTTCTTGACGCTGGAGGCCTTCTGGCCAATCGCGACATAAACGCAGGTCATGTTCTGACCCTTCTGGTTGATGATGGCGTCGATGGCCACGGCGGTCTTGCCGGTCTGGCGGTCGCCGATGATCAGCTCGCGCTGACCGCGGCCGACCGGCACCATGGCGTCGATCGACTTCAGGCCGGACTGCATGGGCTGGTCCACGGACTGACGCGCGATCACGCCCGGAGCGACCTTTTCGATCACGTCGGTCAGCTTAGCGTTGATCGGGCCCTTGCCGTCAATCGGCTGGCCCAGGGCGTTCACCACACGGCCGATCAGCTCGGGGCCGACGGGCACTTCCAGAATACGGCCCGTGCACTTCACGGTGTCGCCTTCGGAGATGTGCTCGTACTCGCCCAGAATCACGGAGCCGACAGAGTCGCGCTCGAGGTTCAGGGCCAGGCCGTAGGTGGGCTGGCCGTCTTTGGTGGCCGGGAACTCGAGCATTTCGCCCTGCATCACGTCGGACAGGCCGTGGATGCGGACGATACCGTCGGGCACGGAGACCACGGTGCCCTGGTTGCGGATGTCGGCGCTGGCAGACAGGCCTTGGATCCGGCTCTTGATGAGTTCAGAAATCTCTGCGGGATTGAGTTGCATGACTCTTTCCTTCTTTCCTAGGTTGGGCTGACGGTGCTCAGGCGGGAAGCCTTCAAGCCGTGAGAGCCACTTTCATTTGTTCCAGACGGGCCTTGACGGAGGTGTCGAGCACCTCGTCACCCACCACCACGCGGATGCCGCCGATCAGTTCGGCGTCGAGCTCAACCTTGACGTTGAGCTTGCGGCCAAAACGCTTTTCCAGCGTGGCCGACACGCCGCTCAGGGCCGTGCTGTCGATCGGGAAGGCGCTGTAGACCAGCGCGTCGGACGAACCACCCTGAGCGTTCTTGAGCGCACGGAACTGCGCAGCGATCTCGGGCAGAGCGTCCAGGCGGCCGTTGTCGATCACGGTGCGCAGGAAGTTCTGAGCCTGGGTCGGCAGGGCGGTCTTGGCGACACCGGCGACGAGATCGAACACCTGGTTCGACGTCACGCGCGGGTTGCCTGCAAATTGCAGCAGACCGGCGTCGGCGGCAATCGCCGCCAACTCTTCCACCCAGGCCAGGGCGCCATTCAGGTCCGCCTTGGTGGACTGGAATAGCGCTTCGGCGTAAGGACGGGCAATGGTGGCGAGTTCAGCCATGGTTCACCCTCTTACAGCTCGGTCTTCAGGCGGTTCAGCAGATCAGCGTGGACACCGGCATTGACTTCCTTGCGGAGAATCTGCTCGGCACCCTTGACGGCCAGTGCTGCCACCTGCTCGCGCAGGGCTTCACGGGCCTTGACTGCCTGCTGCTCGGCCTCGGCCTTGGCAGCAGCGATGATCTTGTTGCCTTCTTCGGTAGCGCGGCCCTTGGCTTCTTCAATGATGGCCTGGGCACGACGCTCCGCATCCGCCAGACGTGTGGCCGTCTCGTTGCGCGACGTGGCCAGCTCGGCCTCGACGCGCTTGTTGGCGACGGCGAGTTCGGTCTTGGCCTTGTCGGCAGCGGCGAGGCCGTCGGCGATTTTCTGGGCCCGCTCGTCGAGTGCCTTGGCGATCGGGGGCCACACGAATTTCATCGTGAACCAGACCAGGATCGCAAAGACAACCGCCTGCAGGAACAGGGTTGCGTTAATGTTCACGACAACACCTTTCTAAAGTGGCGTTGAGCGGGAATTACTTGGGCAGGTTGGCCAGCAAGGTCGCAGCGAACGGATTGGCGAAGGCGAACAGCAGGGCGATGGCCACGCCGATCAGGAAGGCGGCGTCGATCAGGCCGGCCAGAATGAACATCTTGGTCTGCAGTTCGTTCATCAGCTCAGGCTGGCGAGCCGAAGACTCGAGGAACTTGCCACCCATCAGGGCGATACCGATCGAAGCGCCGATAGCGCCGAGACCAACGATCAGACCGCAAGCCAGAGCGACGAGGCCGAGAATGTTTTCCATGAGAAGCTCCTAAAGGTAAAGTGAAAAAGAAAAAAGAAAAGTAGAAAGAAAACGAAAGGGGTTCAGTGCGCGTCGTGCGCCTGACCGGTGTAGATCAGCGTCAGCATCATGAAGATGAAAGCCTGCAGCGTGATCACCAGGATGTGGAACAGCGTCCAGACGGTACCGGCCAGGACGTGGCCGATGGCCAGACCCACACCGGAGGCCGACAGGGCCCAGCCGCCACCCATCAGGGCGATCAGCATGAACACGAGTTCGCCGGCAAACATATTGCCGAACAGCCGCATGCCGTGCGACACGGTCTTGGCCAGATACTCGATCATCTGCATCAGGAAGTTGATCGGGTACAGAGCCCAGTGGTCACCAAAAGGCGCGGCGATCAGTTCGTGGGCCCAGCCGCCCAGGCCCTTGATCTTGATGTTGTAGAACAGGCAGACCAGCAGCACCGAGCAGGACAGGCCCAGGGTGGTGGAGAGATCAGCCGTGGGCACGACCCGCATGTAGTCCTTGAAGCCATATTCCGGGCCGACGCTGTGCCACAGCAGCGGGATCGCATCCACTGGCAGCATGTCCATGAAGTTCATCAGGAAGATCCAGACAAACACCGTCAGGGCCAGCGGGGCGATGAGCTTGCGGCTTTGGGCGTTGTGGATCACGCCTTTGGCCTGGTTTTCGACCAGCTCGACCAGGATCTCGACCGCAGCCTGGAAACGGCCCGGCACACCGGCCGTGGCCTTGCGCGCAGCACGCCAGAGCACAAAACAACCGATCACACCCAGCACCAGCGACCAGAACACAGAGTCCAGGTTAAAGACACTGAAGTCAACAATGCTGGTCTGCTTCACGCTGTTGAAGGAGAAATCCTTCTGCAGGTGCTGCAAGTGATGGACGATGTATTCGCCGGCCGTCTGGCCTTGTGTTTCAGCGGACATAAATCACCAATTTTTCAATTCAAATTCTTGGCTGTCGACTTGTGGCGCGCCGGGTGCAGCCACATGGCCACCCAGTACACCTTCATCGCCACCACAAAGCCTGCCAGCATAGCCGGCCAGTTCAGCCCGGGAACCACTTTGGGCGCTGCCACTAGCATCGCCACGGTCAAAACTATCTTGACCAGTTCCCATACAAAAAATCCCACCATCGCGGCTTTCGCCGCTCCAGCCTGCCGGGACATGCCCCGCGCCAACACAGCTGCCGGCAGCACCACCGCCAGCGCCCCGTACCCGACGGAGCCGGCCAGCTCGCCCCGGCCGCTCAGCCACCAGGTCAATCCAGCCGCCAGGCTGCCGACCCCTGCCTGCCAGGCCACGATGCGCCAGGGCGACAGGGGGGGATGCCGCTCGCGCCACTCACGCGCCTCTTCGGCGCTCCATGGCTTGATTTCGGCGATCGCCGCCACATCTTCGTCTTCTGCAAAAGCTGATTTTGAAGGGGTGGACGTGTCTTGTGCCATGTCTAACGACCCCTTCATCTGCCTTAAACTTTCGCAAAGCCGCTGATTATAGATTTAAATCGGCGTGTTCCCGGTATAAACCCGACCCCAATCTTGGGACAAGCGCCACCCCGGCAGGGAATCGCCACCGAACGGCCAGACACTGTATCCATGTACACCTTCTTCAAATTTTTCCATCTGGTCGCCGCCATCGTCTGGCTCGGCGGCATGAGCTTCATGCTGCTGGCCCTGCGCCCCAGCCTGCCCACCGTGGAAGCGCCGCCGCAGCGCCTCAAGCTGCTGGCTGCCGTGCTGCGCCGCTTTTTCGCTGCGGTCTGGGCCGCCATCGGCGTGCTGCTGCTCAGTGGCGCCTATATGTATGGCCACGCCGATGCCCAGGCCGCCCCCCTGGGCTGGCATCTCATGAGCGGCCTCGGTCTGCTCATGTTTGGGGTCTTCGGCCACCTCTATTTCTCGCCCTACCGCCGCCTGCAGCAGGCCGTGGCCGCCGCCGACTGGCCTGCGGCCGCAGGCCGGGCCGCGCTGATCGCCCGGCTGGTGAGTCTCAACTTCGTGCTGGGCTGGCTGGCCATCGCTGCCATCACCTTTCTGGTCTGAGCCTGCACCATGACCTTTGCCGGCCTCCCCCCTCTGCCCTGCTACCTCAATGGCGACTACACCCTGCTGCCCGAAGCCAAGGTCAGCGTCATGGACCGCGGTTTCATCTTCGGCGACGGTGTCTACGAGGTGCTGCCGGTCTATGGCCGCTGCCTGTTCCGCTTCGAGCAGCACATGGCCCGGCTGGAGCGCAGCCTGGGCGAGCTGCGCATCCCCAATCCGCACACACGTGCGCAGTGGTATGCCATCGCCGAGCGGCTGGTGACCGACTACGCGCGCAGCACCGGCGGTGACCCCGAGAAGATCGAGCAGATGGTCTACCTGCAGGTCACACGCGGCGTGGCCCTGCGTGACCACGCCATGCTGGACGGCCTGACACCCACGGTCTTTGCCATGACCAATGTGATGAGACCCGCCAGCGAACAGCAGCGCCGTGTAGGCGTGGCCTGCGTGACGGCCGATGACTTCCGCTGGGAAAAGGCCCACATCAAGAGCACCAGCCTGCTGGGCGCCGTGATGGCGCGCCAGATCAGTGTGGATGCCGACGCCACCGAGACCCTGATGTTCCGCGAGGGGTTCCTAAGCGAGGGCGCCTCCAGCAATGTCTGGATCGTGAAGGACGGCGTGCTGCTGGGCCCGCCGCGCGACCACCTCGTGCTTGAAGGCATACGCTACGGCCTGCTGGAAGAAATCTGCGCCCTGCACGACATCCCCATGGAACTGCGCCGCATCAGCCGTCGTGAAGTGCTGAACGCCGACGAGGTGCTGCTGAGCTCGGCCACCAAGGAAGTCCTGCCCGTCACACGCATCGACGGCCAGCCCGTCGGCGACGGCCAGCCCGGATCGGTCTACGACATCCTTTATGCCGGCTACCAGGCCGCCAAACTGCAGGCGCGGCTGCGCCGCCCCACCTTATGAACCAGCCCCCTCCCCCAACACCCGATCCTTCCCGCGCCGACTCGCTGATCGAATACCCCAGCCGCTTCCCCATCAAGGTCATGGGCGTCAAGGCCGAGGGTTTTGTGCACGCCATCACCATGGTCGCGCGTCAGTTCGACCCGGACTTCGACGCCGCCACCATCGAACTGCGTGAAAGCAAGGGCGGCAACTACCTGGGCGTGACCATCACCATCACGGCCACCAGTCGCGAACAGCTCGACGAGCTCTATCGCACCCTCACCTCTCACCCCATGGTCAAGGTTGTGCTCTGATGGATGTGCAGCTGCTCGGCCGTGTCGACTACGCGCCGACGTATGCGGCCATGCAGGACTACACGGCCGCACGCACGGCTGACACACCCGATGCGCTCTGGCTGTGCGAACACCCGCCCGTCTACACCCAGGGTCTGGCCGGACAGGCCGACCACCTGCTGATGCCCGGCGACATCCCCGTGGTCGCGACCAACCGGGGTGGCCAGGTGACTTATCACGGCCCGGGCCAGGTCGTGGCCTATCCTCTGATCGATCTCAGGCGCGCAGGTTACTTCGTCAAGGAATACGTCTACCGGATTGAAGAGGCTGTGATCCGCACCCTGGACCACTATGGCGTCACGGGCCACCGCGTGGCCGGCGCCCCAGGCATCTATGTGCGCCTGGACGATCCGCACAGCCACACCCCGCTGCCGCAGCGGCCCCAGCAGGGCGCGGCCACCGGCACACCCGATTTCACGGGCCTGGGCAAGATCGCGGCCCTGGGGATCAAGGTCAGCCGCAACTGCACTTACCACGGCGTGGCACTCCACGTGGCCATGGACCTCGAACCCTACTCCCGTATCAACCCCTGTGGCTACGCCGGGCTGCAAAGCGTAGACCTTTCTACAATCGGGGTTTCCGCCGACTGGGCGGACGCCGCCCACGTGTTGAGCCACAAGCTCCAGAACCATCTTCAGCCCTGACCATGAGCACTCCCACCACCGTCCGTGTCGCGCAGAGCGTCGAGAACTACGACCCGGCCGCCAAACAGAAGGCCGCCGCCAAGCTCTCTCGCATCCCCGTCAAGGTGGAGGCCGGCGAGGTGCTCAAGAAACCGGACTGGATCCGTGTCAAGGCCGGCTCGCCCACCACCCGCTTCTACGAGATCAAGGACATCCTGCGCGAGCACAAGCTGCACACGGTATGTGAAGAGGCTTCCTGCCCCAATATCGGCGAATGCTTCGGCAAGGGCACGGCCACCTTCATGATCATGGGCGACAAGTGCACACGCCGTTGCCCCTTCTGCGACGTGGGCCATGGCCGCCCCGACCCGCTGGACGTCAACGAGCCCACCAACCTGGCCAAGACCATTGCCGCGCTCAAGCTCAAGTACGTGGTCATCACCAGCGTGGACCGGGACGACCTGCGTGACGGCGGCGCCGGTCACTTCGTCGACTGTATCCGCCAGACACGCGAGCTCTCACCCGCAACGCAGATCGAGGTGCTGGTGCCCGACTTCCGCGGCCGCGACGACCGCGCGCTGGAGATCCTCAAGGCTGCACCGCCAGACGTGATGAACCACAATATGGAAACTGTGCCGCGCCTGTACAAGCAGGCCCGCCCCGGCAGCGACTACCAGTTTTCGCTGAACCTGCTCAAGAAGTTCAAGGCCCTGTTCCCGAACGTGCCGACCAAAAGCGGCCTGATGGTGGGCCTGGGCGAGACCGACGAGGAAATCCTCGAAACCATGCGCGACATGCGCGCCCACAACATCGAGATGCTGACCCTCGGCCAGTACCTCGCGCCGTCGAACTCGCACCTGCCGGTCAAGCGCTATGTGCACCCCGACACCTTCAAGATGTTCGAGGAAGAGGCCTACAAGATGGGCTTCACGCACGCCGCGGTGGGCGCCATGGTGCGTTCGAGCTACCACGCGGACCAGCAGGCGCACGCGGCCAGCCTGGCGCGCTGACCCCTGGTCAGTGGGGGTCAGAGCACATCGCTACGCGAGTGGTCTGACCCGCCAGGCCTAGAGAGTCCCCATCACCGAAGCCGGCTCATCGGCTTCCAACACCGTGCGCGCCCAGGGCTGCAGCTTGCCCGTGTCGGCGCGCAACACCTCCTGCTTGACGGCCAGGATCTGCGCCGGGTGCATGGAGAAACTGCGCAGGCCCAGGCCCAGCAGCAGGCGGGTCATGGCCACGTCGCCCGCCATCTCACCGCAGACGCTGACCTCCTTGCCCTGGGCCCGGCATTCGGCAATCGTGTCGGCCAGCAGACGCAGGACCGCAGGGTGCAGCGGATCGTAGAGATGCGCGACCGACTCGTCGGCGCGATCAATGGCCAGGGTGTACTGGATCAGGTCGTTGGTCCCGACCGACAGGTAATCGAAATGCCTGAGGAAGGTCTTGAGTGTCAGCGCCGCGGCCGGAATCTCGATCATGGCGCCCAGCACCACCGAGCCCTGGGTCTGTCCCTCGCGCTGCAGCTCGGTCCGCGCCTGCTCCACCAGGGCCACGGTCTGGCGGATCTCGCTCAGGTGCGCCAGCATGGGGATGAGCATCTTGACCGGTCCATGCGCCGCAGCGCGCAGGATGGCCCGCAGCTGGGTCAGGAACATGGACGGATCGGCCAGGCTCCAGCGGATGGCGCGCAAGCCCAGGGCCGGGTTCAGGTGGCTGGCCTCGACAAAGGTGCTGTCCATGGGCTTGTCGGCGCCGATGTCCACGGTCCGGATGGTCACGGGCAGGCCACCCATGCCCTCAACCGCACGGCGGTAGGCCTGGTACTGCTCTTCCTCGTCGGGCAGATGGCCAAGCCGGCCCATGAAGAGAAATTCACTGCGGAACAGACCCACACCCACAGCGCCAGCCTTCATGGCACCCAGCGCGTCCTCGGGCATCTCGATATTGGCCAGCAGCTCGACCTTCTCCCCGTCCAGCGTGACAGCCGGGGTCTTGAGCAGGCGTGCCAGGCGACTGCGATCGAGCTCGAGCTGGCGTTGTTTGTGCTGGTACTCGGCCAGGATGATGGGCGAGGGATCGACGATGACCACGCCAGCATTGCCATCGATGATGACCCAGTCGTCCTGACGGACCAGCTGGCTGGCCGTGCGTGCGCCCACCACGGCGGGAATGTCCATGCTGCGCGCCACGATAGCCGTGTGCGAGGTCTTGCCGCCCACATCGGTCACGAAGCCGGCGAACAGACCCTGCTTGAACTGCAGCATGTCCGAGGGCGAAATCTCGTGCGCAATCAGCACCAGGGGGGTGTCCGTGTCCTCCAGTTGCAATTCGACCGACGACGCCTTGCGCGCCGTCACCACCGGCAGCACCGAGGTCGACTGCCCCTTCATGGCACGCAGCACCTTCTCGGTGATCTGCTCCAGATCGGCCTTGCGCTCACGCAGGTACTCGTCCTCCATCTCGTCGAACTGGCGCGCCACCATCTCGAGCTGGGTGGTCAGCGCCCATTCGGCGTTATAGAGCCGGTCACGGATCCAGTGTTTGACGCCACCGACCATCTCCTCGTCCTGCAGCAGCATCAGGTGCACGTCCAGCAGGGCCCGCAGCTCGTGCGGTGCATCCTTGGGGCCGAGCTGGGAGATCGTCTGCTGCAGACGATGGAGTTCGTCGACCACGGCATCGCGCCCGCGCTTCACGCGCTCGATCTCCTGCTCCACCTGAGCCGGCTCGATGAAGTAGTGCGCCACATCCACGCGGCTGCTGGCCACCAGCACGGCCCGCCCGATGGCGATGCCGCGCGCGACAGCCAGGCCGTGGATGGAAAAAGTCATTCCCCTTCTCCAAACTTGTCGTTGATCAAGGCCAGCAGGGCGTCAATCGCTTCCTGGGCCTTGTCACCCTGCGCCTCGATTTCAATCGCGCTGCCCAAGCCGGCAGCCAGCATCATCACGCCCATGATGCTCTTGGCGTTCACACGACGCTCGCCGCGCGCCAGGAAAATCTCGCAGGGAAAGCTGCCGGCCAGCTTGGTGAGCTTGGCCGAGGCACGGGCGTGCAGCCCGAGCTTGTTGCTGATGGTGGCGTTGACCTTGATCATTCCTGGATTCCCGTCTGCATCATGTTCATGGTTGGACTTGCTGCACGCCCTGGCTGCCGCCCTGCAGGGCGCGCGCCATGAGAACGTCCAGCGACTCGTGCTGGTAGGTCACGGCACGCAGCAGCATGGGCAGGTTCACACCGGCCAGCAGGCGCGCCTCGCGCCCGCCGAGCAGCTGCCGCGCCACATTGCTGGGCGTCGCGCCCAGCACATCGGTCAGCAGCAACAGCGGCGCAGCACCAAAGTGCCCGGCGGCCTGCCGGGCCTGCACCAGGCTCTGCTCGGTACTGGCCTTGGCCAGCACGTCGACTGCCTGCACGCCCTCGACCTTCTCCGGGAAGACATGGGCCAGACACTGGCGCAAAGCGCTGGCCAGCGGGGCGTGGGCGATGATGACGATGCCGTTCATGCTGGCCTGATTATGACTTTTTCGCCAGCAGGAAATAGGCGTAGGACAGCAGGTTGAGCAGCAGGAAGACGCCCAGCGCCCCCTGGAAGGCCTGGGCCGTGCTCCAGCCCTGCGCCGTGAAGGCATCGATCAGCAGGCCGATGCCCCACTGCACGACAAACACCCCGGCAAAGATCACCAGGTTGTAGGCCGAGAGCGCACGCCCCGCCAGCTCGCTGGCAAAGGCCATGCCCACGGCCGGTTGTGCCAGCGAGAGGAAGGTAGAGCTGACGCAGAACAGGGCCCACAAAACACCGCCGTGCGCCGCCCAACGCTCGCCGGCAAAGACGATGAGGGCCAGCACCCCCAGGCTCAGGGGCGTGCCCCAGGTGATGAGTTGTTCGGTCCGCACGCCACGGCGCGACAGACGCGGCACCAGCAGGCCCCAGGACCAGAAGGTCAGCAGCATGGCCACATTGATCCCGAACAGACCGGTGGCCGCCTGCACCGGCGTGTAGCCGCCCACGCGGATCATCCAGGGCACAGCCCACAGGGTCTGGATGGCCACCATGCCGCCGTAATTGAAAAAACCCACCGGCGTCAGGCGGCGGAAGTAGGGGTGGCGCCAGACCTCGGCATAACTGCCACCGCCACCCGTCTGCGCAGGCGCGTCCGCCGGGCGTGGCCAGGCCGGCACCCGCCAGGCAATCAGCAGCATGGACAGCAGCAACACCGCCGCCAGGCCCCAGAACAGGGGGCGCCAGCCGTACTGCGGCAGCAGCCACTGCACGGGCAGGGTGGACGCCACCATGCCCATGGAGCCCGTCATGAGCATCCAGGAATTGGCGCGCAGCTGGGTCACCGGGTCCAGCCAGCGCCGGTAGCCCGTGAGCGGCGCCATCAGGCAGGCCCCCAGGCCGACGCCGCAGAGCACACGCGCCAGCAGCAGGCCGGTGAAACTCTGTGCCAGGGCAAAGGCCACGCAGCCGCCCACGGCCACGGCCAGAAAACCCAGGATCACCTGGCGTGGCCCGTGACGGTCCAGCCACTGGCCCAGCGGCAGTTGCAGGGCAGCAAAACCCAGGAAATAACCGCCGGCCAGCAGGCCCAGGTCCCGCGCATGAAGCGAGAACTCCTGCGTGAGCTGCGGCGACAGCGTGGCCGTGACCGAGCGCACCAGGGCCGAGAAGAAGTAGGCAAAGGCAAAAACCAGAAAGACGATGACGGCGGAACGCCGGCCCAGCACACTCACGGCAATTCCATCCCGCTGAAGAAGGGCTCGCTCATCTCTGCCGTCAGGCGCTCGGCATAGACCGCGGCGTGGTACAGACGTGTGCCGCGCATGAACCAGACCGCCTGCACCGTGAGTGCACGACCATCCGCCGTACGGCCGCTGGCCTGCAGCTGCAGGGCTTCGGGCTGGGCATTGGCCCCGCGGATGGCATAGACCTGCCGGCTCGCACCCTGGGCCTGCAGCGTGGCCAGCAGATTGGTCTGCCACTGCGCCTGCACCTGCTGGGCCTGGGCCGGCGTGCCCAGTTCGGCCACCGAAATGGCATAGAGGGCACCCCCTGCCTCGCAACCCAGCATGGCCAGCTCGATCTCATACCCGGCCAGACTCTGGCGGCGCTGGGCCTGGTCTGGCTTGCAGGGCAGCACGGCCTTGAGTTCACCGCCGCCCAGGCGCACTTCGCGCCAGTTCAGGCTAGGGCTGCAGGCCTGCAGCAGGATCAGCAGAGGGACAAGGAGGTATCGGAGCATGCCGGGATTATCCCCGCGGCACTACTTCAGTGCGCCGAACACCTTGCTCAACAGGGCACTGCCGGTTCCGACCGGATCACGCCGGATCTTGCGCTCTTCTTCGCCGATCATGAAGTACAAGCCGTCGAGGGCCTTGCCCGTCACGTAGGGGTCGATGCTCGCGTCTTCGCGTTTCATCAGACCAAAATCGGCCGCCTTGCCGGCCAGCCGCTGGTACTGCACGGCCAGGTCCAGTTGGCGCGTGGTCTGGCTCACCACCGGCAGGAATTTCTGCGCCAGCGGCAAACGCGTCTTGTCGGCAAAAAAAGTGGTGACCGAGGTGTCGCCGCCGCGCAGGATCTTCTTGCCGTCCTCCACCGTCATCTGGCGTACCGCGCCCAGCATCAATTCCTGGGCCTGGGGCACGGCCGCTTCGGCCGCCCGGTTCATGGTGGTCACGAGCGCATCGAGCCGCTTGCCCTGGCCCAGCCGGCGCAGCATCTTCTCGTGCTCCAGCAACTGCCGCGGCAGAGGGATACGCACCTGCTCGCGGCCCAGAAAGCCGTCAAGCCGCCCCAGTTCGCTGATGGCCTGCCGGGCCCCGCGCTCCAGTGCGCTCTTGAGGCCCTGCACGGCTTCGCCCTGGCTCAGATCGGCCAGATTCAACGCCTGGGCCTCCAGCGCCCACACAGCGGGAACTCCGGCCAGCCAGCCAGCTCCAAGCCCAGTAAACTTCCGTCGATCCATGATGTCCTTGCCCCTGGCTATGAAACGTGCCCTCTATCTTGCCGCAGTTGCGGTCATCGCCGTTGCCGGCTGGCTCCTGCTGCGCAGCCCCGGCTTCGGGCCAGCCCCGGAAAGCGCCTTTGTGCTGCTCGACGGCAGCAAGCAGAACACCACGGATTTCCGCGGCAAGGTGGTGCTGGTGAATTTCTGGGCCACGAGTTGCACGACCTGTGTTGCCGAGATGCCGCAGATCATGGCCACCTACGACAAGTACCGCGAGCGCGGTTACGACACCGTGGCCGTGGCCATGAGCTACGACCCGCCCAGCTACGTGGTGAACTTCAGCGAGACGCGCAAGCTGCCCTTCAAGGTGGCCATCGACAACACGGGCGCCGTGGCCCAGGCCTGGGGTGATGTGCGCCTGACGCCGACCACTTACCTCGTCAACAAACGCGGCGAGATCGTCAAACGGTATGTGGGCGAACCCGATTTCGCCGAACTGCACCGCTTGATCGAGGAACTGCTGGCACAGGCCTGATCCGGTCCGGCATGAAAAAAGCGGCCCGCGGGCCGCTTTTGTTTTTTGCAGACCTCCATCCTCACTGCGCGCGGAAGTCGTCGTGGCAGGCCTTGCAGCTGCCCGAGGTGGCCTGGAAGGCGGCTTTGACGCTGTCCAGGTTGCCGGTCTTGGCGGCGGCGGCCAGCTTGCTCATCTCGGCCTGCATCTTCTCGGATGCCGCCTTGAACTTGGCCTGTTCCTTCCAGATCTCGGGCTTGGCCTTCGTCTCGCCCTTGTCCGTGCCTTCGCCGAAGGCCGCCCAGGGCAGACGCGACATGCTCTCGGCGATGGCCGCATTGTCAGCCGCCACCTTGGCGTCAAATGGCACCCGCCCGGTGGCCATGGCACCGACACGTGCGAAGTGCTGCTGCATCACAAAAAGCGCATTTTTCCGGTATTTGATGGCATCGTCGGGCTTGGCAAACTGGGCGCACGCCAGATTGCAGAAGCCCAGGGTCGCGGCCAAGACAAGTATGCTGCCTGCTGTTTTCATGGCTGTCCTTTGCTGGTTGAAGGGAAGGTTCCCGGCTCTGGGAGCCGCATCTTGCGCCAAAGTTCGCCAGCCGTCACCTTTCTCAGGGAAAATACCGAGCGAACCTGTACCTTCACCGTGAGGAGCGCCATGCCACACCTCGTCCGGATCTGGGACCTGCCCACCCGTCTTTTTCACTGGCTACTGGCCCTGTGCGCGATCGGTCTCGTCGTCAGCGCCAAGCTCGGCTACATGGACTGGCATTTCCGGCTCGGCTACGCCATGCTGACCCTGCTGATCTTCCGGCTCCTCTGGGGCCTGCTGGGGGGTCGCTGGTCGCGGTTTACCAGTTTTCTCTACTCACCTGCCAGCCTGTGGCGTTACCTGCGGGGCCGCGGTGATCCGGCCCATGACGTAGGCCACACGCCTACCGGCGCCCTGTCCGTGCTGGCGCTGCTGCTTTTCCTGCTGGCCCAGGTGGCCACGGGCCTGATCAGTGACGACGAAATCGCCTCGGCTGGGCCGCTGACCCACCTCGTATCTGGCGCCTGGGTCAGCCTGGCCACCTGGTACCACCGCGCCGTGGGGCAGTGGGTGCTGATCACGCTGGTCGTGCTGCACCTAGCCGCGGTCCTGTATTACCTCTGGGGCAAACGGCAGAACCTGATCCGGCCCATGCTCCACGGCGACAAGGTGCTGGCCCAGGCGGCCGAGGCCTCACGCGACGATGGGCGCAGCCGGCTGCTGGCCCTGGTCTTGCTGCTGCTGTCTGCAGGGGCCGTGACGCTGCTGCTCAGCGTGGGCACGCCCTGAGAGCGTTCAGCGCGGTCGGTTCGCCTCGTACAGAGGCAGCACCACGTCGCTGACGCGCCCCAGATCCTGCTGCCGCGATTCGGGCGCCGGGTGCGTGCTCAGGAATTCGGGCGGCCGGCCGCCACCCAGCTGGTTCATCTTCTGCCACAGGCTGATGGCAGCCCGCGGGTCGTAACCGGCGCGCGCAGCCAGCTCGACGCCGATCTGGTCGGCCTCGCGCTCAGCCTCACGACTGCGCGGCAGGGTGAAGCTCACCTGTGTCAGCGTATCGCCCAGATCGGCCATGGCCGGTATGCCGGTCATGATGGCCACGACCAGGCCAGGCAAGCGCGCCGCCTGCTGTCGCGACACCTGCTCCCGCACATGTTCGCGCAGAGCGTGGGCAATCTCGTGGCCCATCACCGCAGCCAATTCGTCATCGGTGATCTTGAGCTTCTCGATCAGGCCGCTGTAGATGCCGATCTTGCCGCCGGCCATGCAGAAGGCGTTGACCTCGGCACTCTGGAAGACATGGGTCTCCCACTGCCAGTTCAGCGCATCGGGACGGAAATGTACGGTCTGTGCAATCAGCTTCTTGGCGATGCCCTGCACCCGCGCCACCATGGCCGGGTCGCGGTCCAGCTGCTTCTTGGCTTCGGCGTCCTTCAGCATCTTGCTGTAGGACTGGGCCGAGGCCGCGTCGATCTGCGCGGCGCTCACACCCATGTACTGGTTGCGAGTCACACCGACCTGGCCGGCCCCGGTGGTCTGGACCGACTGGCAACCCACCAACAGGCCGACCGATAGCAGCAGCCCCATCAGGCCAAGCTGCTTTTTCATGACGTTAAACTGAGTCTTCATCAACAAATCACCCCTGCCGTGCAACACCCCACCGTCGAGATCCTGGAGCCGCGAAACGCGACCGACTTCGACGCCGTGCGCGTGATTTTCCGCGAATACGGCGACAGCCTGGGCATCGACCTGAGCTTCCAGGATTTCGACACCGAACTGGCTACCCTGCCCGGTGACTATGCCACGCCGCGTGGCGCCCTGCTGCTGGCATGGGTCGACGGGGCCGTGGCCGGCTGCTGCGCCCTGCGCCCGCTGGATACCGCTGACTATCCCAACGCCAGCGAAATGAAGCGCCTCTACGTACGCCCGGCCTACCGCGGCCTGGGCCTGGGGCGCCAGCTCGCCGCCGCCATCCTGGACGCCGCCCGAGTCGCTGGTTACGACCATGTCCTGCTCGACACCCTGGACGACATGGAGGCTGCGCGTACACTTTATGAGGAGCTGGGTTTCGAGGAAGTTCCCCCTTACTATCACAACCCCATAGCCGGCGCTCACTACCTCATGGCCACGCTGGCAGACACCCGCTACTGAGGTCCATGAAAAAAGCCACCGCGCTGGCGGTGGCTCTGTACGCGAGTAGGCGCCCGCTGTCAGGCTTTGGCCTGGGCCAGCAATGTGGCACCGTCACTGACCTCGAACTTGCCCGGTGCCTCAACGTTCAGGCTCTTGACCTTGCCATCCTTGACCAGCATGGAGTAGCGGTTGCTGCGCAGGCCCATGCCACGCGCCGTCAGGTCCAGGGTCAGGCCCGTGGCCTGGGCGAAAGCGGCACTGCCATCGGCCAGCATGCGCACCTTGCCATCCGTCTTCTGGTCACGCGCCCAGGCGCCCATGACAAAGGCGTCGTTAACGCTCACACACCAAATCTCGTCCACGCCAGCGGCCTGGAACTCCTTGAACTTCTCGGTATAGCTGGGTACGTGCTTGGCCGAGCAGGTCGGCGTAAAGGCACCGGGCAGACCGAAGATGGCAATGGTCTTGCCGGCCACGGTCTTGCCTACGTCGACCGCGTTAGGGCCGATGCTGCAGCCATTGCCTTCGACTTCCGAATATTCCATCAGCGTGGCGCTGGGCAGGGTATCACCGACTTTGATCATGTTGTGCTCCTCGATTGACGTAGTAGATTAGCCAAAAAAAACGGCTCACGCATTGTGAGCCGTTTTTGTCTGTCCTGCAGCTAACGCTGCAATGAACTTAGACTGCAGCAGCCTTCTCGACCAGGCGACTGGCAACCCAGTTCTTGGTCTTGGAGATCGGGCGGCTTTCGGTGATTTCGATCACGTCGCCCAGCTTGTACTCACCCTTTTCGTCATGGGCGTGGTACTTGCTCGACTTGGCCACGATCTTGCCGTAGAGCTCGTGCATCACACGACGCTCGACCAGCACGGTCACGGTCTTGGCGCGCTTGTCGCTGACGACCTTGCCGATCAAGGTGCGCTGGAGGGATTTTTTAGCTTCCGTCATTCAGTGCTCCTTATTTGGCGGCTTGCTTTTCAGCAAGGATGGTTTTGGCACGAGCGATGGCACGACGGGTCGAGCGCAGCGTGGACGTGTTGTTCAGTTGTTGCGTGGCCTTCTGCATGCGCAGGCCGAAATGGGCCTTTTGCAGCTCTTTGACCTCGGCTTGCACGCCGGCAACATCTTTCTGGCGCAGTTCAGTAGCTTTCATTTCTTCATTCTCCTGATTACTGGCCGATCATGCGGGCCACAAAAGTGGTGCGCAGCGGCAGCTTGGCGGCAGCCAGCTTGAACGCTTCGCGGGCCAGCTCTTCAGGCACACCGACGATCTCGAACACAATCTTGCCGGGCTGGATTTCAGCCACGTAGTACTCCGGGTTACCCTTACCGTTACCCATACGCACTTCAGCAGGCTTCTGGGAGATCGGCTTGTCGGGGAACACACGGATCCAGATGCGGCCACCACGCTTGACGTGACGGGAGATGGCACGACGTGCCGCCTCGATCTGGCGGGCCGTCAGGCGGCCGCGGTCGGTACATTTCAGGCCGAAGTCGCCGAAGGCCACGGTACTGCCACGCGTGGCGATACCGGTGTTACGGCCCTTCTGCTCCTTGCGGTATTTTCTGCGAGCGGGTTGCAGCATGTTTACTCTCCTTTGGCACCGTCAGCTGCTGCAGCTGGCGCGGCGACTTTGCGGACGCGCTTAACGGCGGTTTTCGGGGCATCGGCCGCACCAGCGGCTTCTGCGGGTTTGTCGCTGCCATCGGCAGGCGCGGCGTTGCTGCCGGCCGGGCGACGTGCACCGCGGGGAGCCGCGGGACGGTCACCGGCAGGACGGCCATCACGACGCGGACCACGCGGGCGACGCTCTTCTTCGTTACGCGGCTCAACGGCTGCGGGCAGATCGTTGCGGCCCAGGGTGTCACCCTTGTAGACCCAGACCTTGACGCCGATGACGCCGTAGGTGGTCTTGGCTTCCGAGGTGCCGTAGTCGATATCGGCGCGCAGGGTGTGCAGCGGCACACGGCCTTCGCGGTACCACTCGGTACGGGCGATTTCGATACCGTTCAGACGGCCAGCCGACATGATCTTGATGCCCAGGGCACCCAGACGCATGGCGTTCTGCATGGCGCGCTTCATGGCACGACGGAACATGATCCGCTTTTCGAGCTGCTGGGTGATGCTGTCGGCGATCAGCTTGGCATCGATTTCGGGCTTGCGCACTTCTTCGATGTTCACGGCCACCGGCACGCCCAGCTGCTTGCCCAGGTCGCGCTTGAGGTTCTCGATGTCCTCGCCCTTCTTGCCGATCACGACGCCCGGACGTGCCGAGAAGATCGTGATACGGGCGTTCTTGGCGGGGCGCTCGATCAGCACGCGCGAAACGGACGCGTTCTTGAGCTTGGTCTTCAGGTACTCACGCACCTTGATGTCTTCGGCCAGCATGCCGGCGAAGTCACGGTTGCTCGCGTACCAACGCGAAGCCCAGTTACGGCTGACGGCGAGGCGGAAGCCGGTCGGGTTGATTTTTTGTCCCATATCCTTCTGACCTCTTTAGTTGCCGACCGTCACGTACACATGGCACGTGGGCTTGCTGATACGGTTGCCACGGCCCTTGGCACGCGCGGTGAAGCGCTTGAGCGTGGTGCCTTGCTCGACGTAGATGGTCTTGACCTTCAGTTCGTCGATGTCGGCGCCGTCGTTGTGCTCGGCATTGGCAATGGCAGATTCCAGAACCTTCTTGATGATCACGGCAGCTTTTTTCTGCGTGAACTGCAGGATGTTCAGGGCTTGGTCGACCTTCTTGCCGCGGATCAGGTCCGCAACGAGACGGCCCTTGTCCACCGACAGGCGGACGCCACGGAGGGTTGCACGGGTTTCCATGTCTACTCCTTACTTCTTCTGGACTTTTTTGTCCGCAGGATGGCCCTTGAAGGTGCGCGTCAGAGCGAACTCACCCAGCATGAGGCCAACCATTTGATCGGTGATGTAGACCGGCACGTGTTGCTTGCCGTTGTGCACGGCGATCGTCAGACCGATGAACTCGGGCAGGATCATGGAGCGACGCGACCAGGTCTTGATCGGCTTCTTGTCCTTGGTGGTGACGGCCTTGTCAACCTTGGCCACCAGGTGATGGTCCACAAAGGGACCCTTCTTAAGAGAGCGTGTCATTTTCCTTGCCCCTTACTTCTTGCGACGCGACACGATCATGACCTGCGTGCGCTTGTTGTTACGGGTACGGTAACCCTTGGTCAGATTGCCCCACGGATCGACTGGGTGACGGCCTTCGCCGGTCTTGCCCTCGCCGCCACCGTGCGGGTGGTCAACCGGGTTCATCACCACACCACGGACGGTCGGGCGAATGCCCATCCAGCGCTTCACACCGGCCTTGCCGAGCTGGCGCAGGCTGTGTTCTTCGTTGGCGACCTGGCCGATGGTGGCGCGGCACTCGATATGGATCTTGCGCACTTCACCCGAACGCATACGCACCTGGGCGTAAGTGCCTTCGCGGGCCAGCAGCGTGGCGGACGCACCGGCGGAACGCACCACCTGGGCACCCTTGCCAGCTTGCAGCTCGATGCAATGGATGATGGAACCCACGGGGATGTTGCGGATCGGCAGGGTGTTGCCCACACGGATCGGCGCTTCGGCACCGTTCACGATGGTGGCGCCCACTTCCAGACCACGCGGCGCAATGATGTAGCTGCGCTCGCCGTCGGCATAACACACCAGAGCGATGTGGGCCGAGCGGTTCGGATCGTATTCAATGCGCTCAACCTTGGCGGGGATACCGTCCTTGTTGCGCTTGAAGTCGACCACGCGATAGTGGTGCTTGTGACCACCGCCCTTGTGACGGGTGGTGATGTGGCCATTGTTGTTGCGGCCGGACTTCTGGAACTGCGGCTCCAGCAGCGGCGCGTAGGCCTCACCCTTGTACAGGTGGTCACGCGAGATCTTCACCACGGCGCGCTGGCCGGGGGAAGTCGGTTTCATCTTGATAACAGCCATGATTACGCAGCCTCCCCGGAGAGGTTCAGCTCTTGACCCGGCTGCAGCGTGACGTAGGCCTTGCGAACGTTGTCGCGGCGGCCGACGGACTTGCCATAGCGCTTGGTCTTGCCCTTGGTATTCACCACAGAGACGCCCTTGACCTCGACCTTGAACATCAGTTCAACGGCGGCCTTGATTTCAGGCTTGGTCGCGTCCTGCAGCACCTTGAACGTCACTGCATTGCTCTTCTCGGCAACCATGGTGGCCTTCTCGGACACGATGGGGGCCACGAGCACCTGCATCAGACGACCTTCTTCAAACTTGGCGGTGCTCATGCGAACATCTCCTTGAGTTGGTCCATGGCAGCCTTGGTGACCAGCACCTTGCGGTAGTGCACCAGCGACAGCGGATCGGCGTAACGCGGCTCGACGACGAGCACGTTGGTCAGATTGCGCGAGGCCAGGTACAGGTTCTCGTCGACCTGGTCGGCGATCACCAGCACGGAGTCCAGCTTCATGGCCTTGAACTTGTCAGCGAGCTGCTTGGTCTTGGGCGAATCCACCTTGAGGGACTCGACCACGGCCAGGCGGCCTTCGCGGGCC
>CAUPRZ010000002.1:0-23546 GCA_963513855.1 uncultured Hylemonella sp. | reverse complement strand
CGTGGCCGCCAGCGGCAAACCATATTCCAGCCAGGCGTGGCCCGAGACAAAAACGGTCTCGGAGAAGAACATCTCTTTCGACAGGAAGCCGTTGAGCAGGGGCACGCCAGCCATGGCCGCGCAAGCCACGATGGCCAGCGTGCCCGTGATGGGCATGGCGCGGTAGAGACCGTCGAGGCGGCGCATGTCGCGTGTGCCGGTCTCGTGGTCGATGATGCCCACCGACATGAACAGCGAGGCCTTGAAGGTCGCGTGGTTCATCATGTGGAAGACCGCCGCCACCGCTGCCATCTCGCTGTTGAGACCCAGCAGCAGGGTAATGAGCCCCAGATGACTGAGAGTGGAATAGGCCAGCAGGCCCTTGAGGTCGTTCTGGAACATGGCCACGTAGGCACCGAGCAGCAGCGTGGTCAGGCCCGCGCCGCTGACAATCCAGAACCAGGCGTCCGTGCCCGCGAGTACTGGCCACAGGCGCGCGAGCAGGAAGACGCCCGCCTTGACCATGGTGGCCGAGTGCAGATAGGCCGACACCGGTGTGGGCGCGGCCATGGCGCGCGGCAACCAGAAGTGGAAAGGGAACTGCGCGCTTTTGGTCAGTGCGCCCAGCAGTACCAGCACCAGGGCCAGCGGGTAAAGCGCGTGGGCACGCACCACAGCACCGGCCTTCAGCACCACATCCAGTTCGTAGCTGCCGACGATGTGCCCCAGCACCAGCACCCCACCCAACAGGGCCAGGCCGCCCGTGGCCGTGACCGTGAAGGCCATGCGCGCGCCACGCCGTGCGTCCTTGCGGTGGTACCAGTAACCGATCAGCAGGAAGGAGAAAACGCTGGTCAGCTCCCAGAACACCACCAGCTGGACCAGATTGCCCGAGACGACCACGCCCAGCATGGCGCCCATGAAACCCAGCAGCAGGGAATAAAAACGTGCGGCCGGGTCTGCCGGCGAGAGGTAATAACGCGCGTAGACGATGACCAGCAGGCCCATGGCGCTGACCAGCATAGCGAACATCCAGGCAAAACCGTCGAGCCGCACCACGATGTCCACCCCCAGCCCCGGCAACCAGTCCAGGCGCTCGGTGAGCACCACACCCGCGCTCACCTGCGGGTAGAGCCACACCAGGGGCACTGCCACCGCCAGGGCCACCAGCGCCGCCCACAGCGACTCGAGGTTGCGCGCATTGGTCGGCAAGAGCGCGGCGATGGCGCTGCCGACAAAACGCAGGAGCAGGAGCAGCAACAGGGACATGCCCCGAGTCTAGCGGGGCATGCTGCCCTCTTGTCTCAGTCCGCCCCCAGCATTCGCTCAGGGATTCACCTGCACCCGCAGCCTTTGCCCCTGGATCTCCAGGTCTTGCCACTGCGGGGGCAGCACCTGCGCGCGCTCCAGTTCGGTGGCGTCAAAGCGGCCCTTGGCGCCCGGCACGTTGAAGTTGCCGACACGGCGCCAGCCCTCGTCGGTCTGCCCGGTCTGCACAAAAACCGCGCCGCTCCAGCCGTTGGCAAACACCAGCAACTCATCGCGCGCATCGCCATCCAGATCGCCCAGCCAGACCGCACAACCCAGTGCGCTCTGCAGGCAGTGGCGCAGCTCCCAGCTGGTCTTGTCGCCGCTGCGGATGTGCTGCGCAAAACTCTCGGGCAGGCTGCGGCCCTGGGGGTAGACGCGGAACTTCTGCGTCAGCTCTTCGGCCGTCATCTGCTTCTCGGGCTGCGGGTTGTAGCGGTTGTTCTCGGCCAGCAGGCGCTCGGCCTTGCGCTCCCAGCCCAGGCCGGCCGGCGCGCCCTGCCCTGCGGCCAGGGCCTGCAAGGCCTCGCGGCCGTAGCGGCCGGACTCCCAGCGCAGATAGTTCCAGTCGGGTTCGGGCGTCTTGTCGCCTGTCTTGTTCTGCACCGCCTGCTGCACATGCGCCAGGTGCGCGGCCACGGCCAGCTTGCGCACATGGGTGGGCGGCGCCACGTAGACCAACAGGCCCACGCACAGCAGCAGGGCGGCGAGGATATTGGTGACGCCCATGGTCTGCATCCAGCGCTCGCGCCTGAGCCATGAGAGCGCATAGCCCACCGCATACACCGCCGCCAGCGCGGCCACCAGTGCCGCCCACAGCCTGTCTTCGGACCAGCCGTGCTGTGCCACCCGCAGGCCCAGCGCCCACCAGGCCACACCCACCACCACAAGCAGGGCCAGCCAGGCGCCCTGCAGCGCACGCGCCAGCCCCTCGGGGTAGGCCTCGTGTTCTCCATCTTGGTAGGCGCAGTTGGCAAACAGCACGGCCAGGGCCATGAAACCCAGCATGAGCTTGGCCGCGTAACGCGTCTTGAACAAGGGGTCCAGCCCCGTGAAGGGCAGGGCCAGGGCCCAGAGCACGGCGAAGAACAGCACCAGGGGCAGCAGCCAGGCCGCGATGGACAGGGCGTACCGGCGGATGGTCTCGGTCATGCCCGCGCGCACCAGGCCCAGGCCCACCGCAGCTGCCACCACCAGACCCGTGACCGTGAAGACAAACAGCGACTGGGTGATGAGCTCCCGCACGAAGGTCACGCCGATCAGGGACATCAGCCCCGCACCCGCCCAGAGCACACCCCAGAAGATGCCCGTCATCACCGCGGCCGTCACGAGCAGGATGCCGTTGCGCCAGGCGTAATAAAAGAGCCGCTCGTAACGCCAGCCCCGCGCTTCGAAATCAAAGCCGCAGAACAGGCCCAGCAGCACAAAGCCCAGCACACCGGCCACCAGCGTGTCGTGGAAACGCACACCCAGGCCACGCGCCTCGACCCCGGCGGACCAGGCCGTGGCCGCGCCTAGTGCAGCAAACAGCAGGCCGAAGCACAAGAGCGCCACACGCCGCACCTTGGGTGACAGGTCTTCCACCTGCTGCGTGCAATAGACCAGCAGCGGCAGGGCCAGGGCCACGTAGAGCAGGCCGGTGTAGAGCACAGGCTCGGTGGCCGGCCAGGTCTTGCTCTCGAAGAGCTTCCACAGCCCCCAGAGCGCCCAACCCTGCACCGCGCCCGTGAGGGCAAACATCCAGGTGAACGGCATCATCTTCTCCCTGTGTGGTTCAAGTTCAGCGGATTCTGCATGAGAGCACCTCCTGGATCAGTAACGCAAGGTGACAGGCGCGCCACCCAGCTTGGCCGTCTGCAGCCAGGCGAAGACAGAGTCCACCGTCACGGTCTCGATGCGGTCGCTGTAGCGTTTTTCGCTCGGGTGGTCGTCAAAGGCCACGTTGGCAGAGCCTATGCGCCCGCCCAGGCGTGTGAAGGGCCCGATGGTCAGCACACTGGGCTGGTAACCCTGGAAACGCAGCCACTCCTGCGCCCGCTCGCGCGAATAGACGCTGGGCTCCATGGCCGCAGCCAGCGTCTCGATGGCCCACTGGTTGCTCTGCTGGTACTTGCGCCCCCAGGCGTAGCTCACGATGTTGTAGGGCGCGTGGTGCAGGGCCCGGGCCTTGCGTTCGTCCAGCAACAAGGCATGCAGTCGAGCCTGAACCTCGGGTGCGGGCACAACCCAGGCCGCTTCCAGGCGCCAGAGGTCGTCCAGGAAAAAGTCGCCCAGGCCCTGGCGGTACAGCGCGGCCTCCTGCGTGCCGCAGTGGTTGAGCTTGTGCAGCACGCGCCAGACATGGCCGCCCTGCCCGTCCGGCACCTTGTAGGCAAAACCCAGATGCGACCAGCGCAGGCCGTATTTCGTCAGGTCCTGGCCCGCACGCGCCAGCACCACTACCTGCGCGCCACTCGCGTCCAGCGCCTGCAAGGTGCGCTCGGCCAGGTTCAGGCCATTCTCCACGGTGATCGCCTTGAGCGGCCGGTTCTCGCAGCTGCGGCCCGCATGGGCCGGGGTAGCAGCCAGGCCGGCACACAGCAGCAGCGCACCCAGCACACGACGCAGGTTTGTGAAGGCGGGGCGCATCACATCAGCCTTTCGTTGTGCAGCAGGGCCTTGCCCAGCGCATTGGGAATGAAGGCAATAGCCTCGCCCGCGACCGACAGCACCACTCCGGCGCCGATCACGCTCACGGTCAGCACCGTGTCCACGCCCAGCGCCGAGGCACCGAGCCCCTTGCCCGAGATCTCGATGCTGGTGCGTGCGCCGTCCGAGGCGCGCTCCAGCACATAGACCGTGCCACGCGCCGTGGACTCCACGGTTTTCACCACCAGCACCGCGCCCGTGGCCGACAGGGCCACGGGAATGACGATGGCCGTGGCGGCCACCGCGCTGCCCGCCACCACAACGGAGGCGATGGGCAGGGCCGAGAGCGTGCTCAGCGCCGAGGCTTCAGCCTGGGCATGGGCCGGCAGACTGGCTGTGACGCCCAGGGCCACGGAGACGGCAAGCACCAGGGATGCGATTTGTTGTTTCATGATGACTCCTTGGATATGTGAGCCATTCACTCACCACGCGCCGCGGCACGGCGGCCTTCGAGGCGGGCTTCGGCCAGGTCGGCCTCGTGGGCGTCACGCAGGGTCTTGGCCAGCGTGAAGGTGGTGGTGATCAGGTAGAGCCAGCTCACGCCCAGAAAGGCCTTGTAGGTCTCGCTGATCTCCATGCGCAGCAGGCCCCAGCCCGTGAGCGCCATGGCCAGGAAAAAGCCGATCCAGACCACAAACTTGAACATGGGCGAATCGGCGGCCTTGCCCTCGGCCTGCGCCTTCTCGTTGTCGCGTACGAACTTGGCCAGCACGAAAGCGGCCGAGAGACAGAAGAAATACCCCATGACCATAAAGGCCCGGTCCAGGTCCTTGCCTGGCAACCAGGTCAGGCCCACGCCGCAGAGGAAGACGGCGAGGAGGAAAGACACCCAGACCTGGAGGGACCAGGCTTTGGAATCGCGGTGGATGAGCACTTGCATGTAAGACCCCTTGGGGTTGTTGAACATGCAGCGGAGTGTGTGAGTTCTGGTCGCGAAGGTGGGTATTTTTCGAAACTAGCTGTCGTTAATTGCACATTAAGTATCGATTATCGATACCTTTAACGACCACCAGAGGGCTGCTGCTCACGTGGCCCGACTGGGTGCAAGCCGCGGATCAGGGACCAGAGCCGAGAACGATCTCTTCTCTATCTTGAATATAATGATAACGATTACTATTCGTGGTACTGCATTTAACCCGCCACCCACCAGCGCATCACCCCAGTGGTGCGCGCCCCTCGCCCTCAGGAGCCCGTCATGAAAAAACTTTGGATTGCCATCGCAACCCTTGCCTGTGTCACCGGCACGGCGCAGGCCCACCAGATCTGGATCGAGCAGGTCGAAGGCCAGGGTGCCGTGATCCGCTTCGGCGAGTTCGGCGAAAACCTGCGCGAGGTGTCGCCCGGCCTGCTCGACAAGTTCGTCAAGCCCACAGCGGTGCTGATCTCCGCACAGGGTGAGAAAAACGCCGAAGGCAGCAAGACCGGCAACGGTTTCACGTTGCCTTTCAAGGCCGGTGCCGGCGAATCCATCGTGGCCGAAGAGGCGAACTACCCCTTCTACACCACCAAGCAGGGCGAGAAATCGCTGACCAACTGGTACCGCCCCGCCGCACGCCTGATCACCGGCTTTGCGGCCCAGTCGCCCAAGCTCGTGCTGGACCTTGTGCCAACCGGCCAGCCGGGTGAGTTCAAGCTCTACTTCAAGGGCCAGCCCCTGCCCAAGACCAAGGTCACACTGGTCACGCAGTCGGGTTGGACCAAGGAAGAACGCAGCAACGAGCAGGGGCTCGTGAAGTTCGACATGCCCTGGAAGGGCCCCTATGTCGCTGAGGTCAGCCACAACGACCGCGTGCCCGGCGAGCGCCAGGGTGTCAGCGGCGTCGAGAAGTACGACGCCGCCAGCCTGGTGACCGCCGTGACCTACGTCAAGTCCGAAGGCGTGGAGCCCATACCCGCGGGTCCCGCTGCCGAGCCCTACAAGAACAAGTGAACGCCGTTCTGCACCGGGTCTGTAGCACGGGCCCGCTCATCTCCCGTATCGTGGCCGCCATTCTGGGCGGTTACGCGCTGGCAGCCCTGGCCAGTGTGGCGGCTCTGGCCCTGCCCATGAGCCGGCCGCAGGCCGTGCTGACCGGCATGCTGGCCAGCTTTCTAATCTACACCGGTGCGGTGATCTGGGTCTTCGCCGTGCGCAGCGCCTGGCGCGCCTGGGCCGGGCTGCTGCTGGCAGCGGTTCCGCTGCTGCTAGCCGCCGGCTGGGTCTGGCGCGGAGGGACAGGAATATGACAAACGACAACGAAGAGCCCAAGGCCCGCGGCATCCGCCAGTCCATGTCCGACCTGCACATCTGGGCAGGTCTGCTGACGGGCTGGTTCCTCTATGCGATGTTCCTCACCGGGACGGTGGCCTATTTCAAGGAAGAGCTTTCCCAGTGGATGCGGCCGGAGTTGCCGCATCAGATGGAGACGCCGGATCCGGCGCTGGTCGCGCAGCGCGTTGTGGTACAGCTCGAAACCCTGGCGGCCGACGCCACGCAATGGAGCTTGCGCCTGCCCGACGCGCGCAGCAACTCCGTGAGCAGTTTCTGGCGTCTGCCGCCCCGCGGGCCGAGCCAGCGCCCCAGCTTCGATGAAGCGACCTTCGATCCTGCGACTGGTGCGAAGGTGGCCGCTCGCGACACCCGGGGTGGAGAATTTTTCTACCGCTTCCACTTTCAGTTCCACTACATGCCCGTGCTGTGGGGGCGCTGGCTGGCCGGTTTCTGCGCCATGTTCATGCTCGTGGCCATCTTCAGCGGTGTCATCACGCACAAGAAGATCTTCATCGACTTCTTCACTTTCCGCTGGGGCAAGGGGCAACGCTCCTGGCTGGACGCGCACAACGCACTTTCTGTCTTCGGCCTGCCCTTCCATCTGATGATCACCTACACCGGCCTGGTCACGCTGATGGCCATGTACATGCCCTGGGGTGATCAGGCAGCCTTCAAGACCCCGGCCGAGCGCCAGCAGCTCACGGTCGAGCTCAGCGCTGCCACACCCTCGGGCAAGGCCAGCGGCGTCAAGGCGACACTGGCCCCCGTCGAAGACATGGTGCGACAAGCGCAAGAGCGTTGGGGGCACAGCAACATCGAACGCGTGATCGTCAACCATCCACGTGATGTGGCGGCACGCGTGTCCATCACCCGCGGCGACGAAGGGCGTGTCTCAATGAGCCCGCAGTACATGCTGTTCGAAGGCAGCAGCGGCAAGCTGCTGCAGGTCAGGGACAGCGTAGGTGCTGCGGCCGAGACACGCGGCGTGCTCTACGCCCTGCACCTCGGACGCTTCAGCGACACGGCCATGCGCTGGCTGTATTTCATCGTCAGTCTGGCCGGCACGGCCATGGTGGGCACGGGGTTGGTGATGTGGACGGTCAAACGACGCCAGAAGCTGCCGGACCCCGAGCGTCCCTATTTCGGTTTCCTCCTGGTGGAACGGCTCAACATCGCTGCCATCGCCGGCCTGTCCATCGCCATGGCCGGCATGTTGTGGGCCAACCGCCTGCTGCCGCTGGACCTGCCACAGCGCGGGGAGTGGGAGATCCATGTGTTCTTCATCGTCTGGGCGCTGACGCTGGTGCACGCGGTATTGCGGCCGGCCCGTGAAGCCTGGCTCGCGCAGCTCTGGGCAGCCACGGCCGTCCTGGCCCTGCTGCCCCTGCTTAATGCGCTCAGCACCTCGCGTCCCCTGTGGCACAGCCTGGAGCAGGGCGACTGGGTGTACGCGGGCATGGACCTGACGCTGTGGGCGCTGGCCGCACTGCACGCCTTGCTGGCGATCCGCCTGGCACGGCACCGCAAGGCCTCGCGGTCTGTACGGCAGGCAAGCCCTACTGCTTCAACCATGCCGGTGACGGCCGAGGAAGGCGCATGAATCATCTGCTGATCTTCCTGCTGAGCCTGCTGGGTTTTGCCGCGCTGGCGCTGGCCACCGAACGGCAACAGGAGATCCATCTCGGCCGCGCGCTGGCCTCGAACGCCACGCGCCGCCTGCGCATCGCCGGCTGGGCTGGGCTGCTGCTGGCCCTGGCTATCGCAGTCGGCAGCCAGGGCTGGGCCATGGGCCTGGTCAGCTACAGCGGCCATACCAGCCTGTGCGCCGGTCTGGTCTTCGCGACGCTGCTAGTGCGTGAACGGCGCCTTGCCGCCCGACCCGGGAACTGACCCCGACCTCTCGGGGCTGTCCCGGACACCCCCCTGACGCCTGGGTGAAGGCGGAACAGCCCGTGTTCAGGCAGGGAAGGTTGCGTCAACCCTATTTACAAATGTTTATAATAACTATTCTCATTTACTACAAAAGGTGCACCATGCCCACCACTCGCGCTGCCGCGACTTCGGCACAACCCCGCCCCATCGCACTGGCCGTTCGTATCGCCTGTGCCTCATTGATCGCCAGCCAGGCCCTGGGCTTCACGAGCGTCCACGCACAGGTGAGTGCTACGGACAAGGAGTCCAGCACCGCGACACTGCCCGAAGTCAAGGTCAATGCGGCGCCGGATGCCAATGATGGTTTCATCACGCAGACCCGCAAGGCAACCGTCGGGAAAAGCCGGGCCAGCATCCAGGACACGCCTTACTCAATGACGGTGATCGATGCAAAACAGGCGGCTGAAACCGGCGCGGCCAGTATCGAAAGCGCCTTGCTGTACAGCGCAGGTGTTTATGCAGGGCGTTATGGTTTCGATACGCGAGGAGACTGGGCCGCCATCCGCGGCCTCACCCCTTCTGCCTACATTGACGGCTTACGCGGCATTTATGGCTTTTACAACAATGTGCGCCCCGAGATGTACACCCTGGACCGTGTGGAAGTGGCAAAGGGTCCTTCCTCGGCCCTGTACGGACAGGCCGAGCTGGGCGGCATCGTCAACGCAGTATCCAAGCTGCCGCAAAGCACCCCGGCGCGCGAAATAGAAGTGCAGGTCGGCTCGTACAACCGCAAGCAGGTCGGCCTAGACATGACCGGGCCGGTCAACGAAGACGGCACCTTGTTGTATCGCCTGGTTTCGTTGGTGCGCGACAGTGATACACAGGTCGACTATGTCAATGACGACGCTCGGGTGCTGATGCCCTCGTTGACCTGGCGCCCGAACGCGGACACCAGCGTCACCGTGCTTTATGTCCACCAGGAGAACGACAGCAAGGTGTCGTCCCAGTTCCTGCCGTCCGCAGGCACGCTGACCCCCGGCTCACTGGGCTATATCCCGAGCAACCGCTTTGCCGGCGAACCCGGCTGGGACCGGTATGACACCCGCAAGGATGAACTGTCACTGCTTGTGGATCAGCGTCTGAACGAGACCTGGAAGACCAAGGTCAATCTGCGCAAGACCAACACCTCCAGCATCACACGGGAGATCTATACCAAGGTGGGGCAGGTTGCGGATGGCAGCGGCAACATCACCCGGACCATCACTTCGGCAGACCGCGATACCTATGTTCTGGCTTCGGATGTCCGTCTGGAGGGTGATCTGCGCTTCGGGCCGACCCGCCACCAAGTGACCGTCGGCTGGGACTACCAGAATGCGCTCTGGCGTGAGTACAACTACATCAGCCAGGATTTCACCGCGATCAACATCTACAACCCGGTCTATGGCGTTGCCAATCCCTGGGCCGTCGCCAGCACCAACAACCGGGCGCACAACAAGATCATCCAGAACGGCGTCTATTTGACCGACCATATGGAATGGAAGCAGTGGGTCGTGTCCGCTGCCTTGCGCCGAGACGATGCCACCAACCAGATCATCGGCGGGGCGACACCGACCACCGCCAAGAACACAGCGACCACAGGGCAGCTCGGTGTGATGTACCGCTTTGCGAACGGTGTCTCACCCTATGTCAACTCCTCGGAAGCCTTCGTTCCCAACACGGGCACCGACGGCGCCGGGGGTTACCTCAAGCCGACGACGGGCACACAACATGAGGCCGGTGTGAAATACCTCGCGCCTTCGGGCAACACCTCGGTGGCGGTTGCTGCTTTTGACATCAAGCAGATGAACCGCGTGGTAGCCGGCGCGACGCCAGGTGGCGTGGAACAGGTGGGCTCAGTCATCGAAGGCTGGGAGATCGAAGCCAAGCACCGCATCAAGTCGCTGGAAATCCACGGCAATTACACCCGGATGAGCGCCATCAGCGACGTGACCAAGACCCGCCTGAGTTCGGTGGCCGAAGAAGCGGCATCACTCTGGGCGCAGTACTACCTTGCCGGGGGCTGGCGTGTGGGCATGGGCGGCCGTTACATTGGTGACGTGACCGGTGCCAACGGACGTCCTATCGTGTCGTCCGTGACCCTGTTCGATGCCATGGTGGGCTATACCACCGGGCCTTGGAACTTCCGTCTGAACATCCAGAATCTGGAAGACGAAGAGTATGTCTCCTGGTGTCGCAGCGCCGGGAACGACTGTGGCTATGGCGCGCGCCGCAATGTGCTGCTGACCGCGAACTACAAGTTCTGACGGCCGATCTGCAAACCGTGCGGGCACCTTGCTCGCACCGTTTGCCACATCTCACCAGGAACCCGGCGCCCTGTGCCCCGGGTTCTTTTTTTGCCTACGCTGGATCCAGCCCGATCGCCCTACATCAGGCGCGCCGCCATGACAGCCACAAACCAGGGCAGGACCAGGGCCACCAAAGACCAGACCCAGGCTGTCAGCGAAATGGCGGGTGCGGGCGGGCCAAAGGCGTTGTCACCTGGCTGGCCCGTTTTGAACAGCAGGTAGCCCAGAAACACCAGGACCATGGGCCCCAGGCCCGCGCTGAGCACCAGACCGGCGAGCGAGGCCAAGGCCTTCCACCCCAGGTCGCGACCACGCTTGACCACTGCCACGAACAGGGCCAGCAAGCCCGCAGCGGCCAGAACCAGCAGCACCGGCACAGCCCGCTCCGTCCCACCCGAACCGCTGGTCGCCAGGTTCAGGCCATAGAGCAGCAGGGCAGCCGCGTTCAGCAGCGGCACCACGCCGAGGAGGAAGAAGTAGATACGGCTGGATCGCAACATGGTTTGAATACCTGAGGTGCAAACAAGGGGTCGTAAAAACGTATCAGATGGCCCGGACGACCACCTTCAGGAACCAGTACACCAGCAGGACCAGCCCCAGGACAGATTGCAGGCCCCAAGCCCAGTTCACCGCCTTGTACAGCGTGACTTGCTGCGTCAGAAACGCGCGAAGGATGGGGCCCAGGACCGCAGCCAGTCCGCACAGCCCGGCCCACATACCCCAGACGATGCCAACACCCGTGCAGCCGAAGCCTTCACAGCGCAGACTCCAGGCATAAGCCGCGCCGCCGAGCACCACCGCCACCAGCAGCAGGTACAGGCCGGCGACGATGGTTCTCATCAAGCGCAAGGCTTATTCGGGCTGTGCCAGCAAACCCGACACCTGGGCTCTCAGCCCTTCCAGCTGCACGTCATGCGCGGCCAGGGGCGCCCCCACATTCAAGCCCACCCGGTTGAACAAGCCGCGCCGGAAGGGCTTGGCCATGGCGGTCGGCTTGTCGCTCACCACTTCGATGCGGCTGAAGTAGGAGCCCCAGAGGTTGGACAGCGCCATGGGGATCACGGGCACGGGCTGCTGCTCCAGGATCTTCATGATGCCGCCCTTGAACTCCTGCAGCGTGCCGTCCTTGGTGATGCCGCCTTCGGGGAAGATGGCGAGCAGCTCGCCGTCTTTCAGCACCGCCACGGCAGCCTGGATGGCGGCTTCGTAGGCCGCGGGGTCTTCGCTGCGCGGGGCCACGGGGATGGCCTTGGCCAGGCGGAAGAGCCAGCCCAGCAGCGGCGCCTTGAAGATGCGGTGGTCCATGATGAAACGGATGGGCCGCGGGCTGGCCGCCATCATGAGCACCGGGTCGATGAAGCTCACGTGGTTGCAGGCCAGGATGGCGGGGCCGCTGGTGGGGATGTGTTCGTCGCCCGTGATCCGGAAGCGGTAGACAAAGTGCGTGAGCACCCAGGCCAGAAAACGCAACAGGTATTCGGGCACCAGCAGGAAGATGTAAAGCGCCACCACGGCATTGGCCAGGCCCGTGAGGAAAAAGATCTGCGGGATGGTCACGTTGGCCGAGAGCAGGGCCCCGGCGATCAGCGCGCTGGCAATCATGAAGAGCGCGTTGAGGATGTTGTTGGCCGCGATGATGCGCGCACGGTGCGTGGCCGGGCTGCGCAGCTGGATCAACGCATACATGGGCACGCTGTACAGGCCCGCGAAAAGACTCAGCAGCATCAGGTCGCCCATGACACGCCAGTGCGCGGGCTGGGCCACAAAGGCCGCGAGGCTCATGAGCTCGGAGGCCGGGAGGTTGCGCGAGGCGTAGTAGAGGTCAATGGCAAAGATGCTCATGCCGATGGCGCCCAGCGGCACCAGGCCGATCTCCACATGCCGACGGCTCAGCATCTCGCACAGCAGCGAACCGATGCCAATGCCGATGGAAAACACCACCAGCAACAGCGAGGCCACCTGCTCGTTGCCATGCAGCACCTCCTTCGCGAAGCTGGGAAACTGGCTCAGGAAGACGGCGCCGAAGAACCACATCCAGCTGATGCCCAGCAGGGAGCGGAAGACGGCCACGTTGCCGTATGCCAGCCTGAGGTTGCGCCAGGTTTCGCTGACCGGGTTCCAGTTGATCTTGAGCCCGGGGTCGGTGGCTCCCACGGGCGGAATGCGCGCCGCCGTGAAGCGACCGGCCACGGCCACAGCCACACAGGCGAAAGCCACGTTCTGCGCACCCACCTCGGGCATGGCCACCAGCAGGCCGCCAGCCACATTGCCCAGCAGGATGGCCACGAAAGTGCCCATCTCCACCATGCCGTTGCCGCCCGTGAGTTCACGCTCGCCCAGCACCTCGGGCAGGTAGGCATATTTCACGGGGCCGAACAACGTGGAGTGCAGGCCCATGAGGAAGGTGCACAGCAGCAGGGCCGGCACATTGGCCATGATGAAACCCCAGGCCGCGATCAGCATGATCACGATCTCCAGGTTCTTCACGAAGCGGATCATCTTCGTCTTCTCGTGCTTGTCGCTCAGCTGGCCACTGGTGGCGCTGAAAAGCACAAAGGGCAGGATAAACAGCGCGCCGATCACCAGACCCGCCAGCGCGGGCGGCAGCCAGCTGACCTGCAGCTGGTAGGTGACCATCACCGTGAAGGCGAACTTGAAGAGGTTGTCGTTGCCGGCGCCGAAAAACTGCGTCCAGAAGAAGGGGGCGAAGCGGCGCTGGCGCAGCAGGGCGAACTGGTTGGGGTGTTCGCCGTGGGCCATGGTGTCGTTCTTGTGGTCCAAGATGTCTCCTCCGTTATTGCCGGGCATTCTGCCCGAGTTGTTGCAGGGCGCTGATGACAGGCCAGGCCGCGAAGGCCGCGACCAGATGCTTGAGGCTGTGGCCCGAGATGACTTGCGCCGTGGTCTCAAAAATCACATGGTCAGCCAGCTCACAGAGTTTGGCCACCGCGTAGACAAAAATGATGAGCCACCAGCGCACGGCCAAACCGCCCTGACGCGGTCGCCCCACGGACAAGACCAGCAGCAGGACCAGCCCCGCGCCCTGCAGCACGGCCCAGGGCAAGAGGTTGCCGCTGCGCCAGCAGACCCAGGCACCGAGCATGCCCCAGAGCAGCACCACGGGCGCCGTCCACTGCCCGGCGCGCGCACTGATGCGGCTGGTCACGGCCAGGCCCAATAGACCGGCAAAGGCAAAGCTCATGCCCAGGCGGTCGACAAACAGACCTGCGTCGTCGGCACGCCAGTGGTACCAACCGGAAGCCAAGGCGGTCAGCACGAGGCCGGCAAAAAACAAGGCCGCCAGGGCGCGCTGCGTGCCATCCAGCGCCGCAACCGGCACGCGACCCAGCACCCGCAGGCCCCAAAGGCCGAAGAGTGCAAAAGGCAGATTGCTCAGCACATCGAGCATGCAGGGCAGACCCAGCCAGGTGCGCTGGTCCGCGTAGTCATGGATGTGCGGCGCCTGGGCCAGGTGGGGGCCGAAGCCGGCCAGCAAGGCCAGGGCAACGATGGCGCCGAGCAACAGGGCTTCGGCGCGAGACAGGGTGTATGGCATGAAAACTCCGTGAGTGGGACTGCGGCGCAGTGTGGGGCGCACGCATCGCACACGGGGTCATTGAATGCGACTTTCCACCCCATGTCTACCGGGGGTATCGATAATCGATACCCAACCACCCCGCAGCCCCCGAGAGCAAGACATGAGTACAACCGCCGATCTCGTCCTGGCCCTGAAAAAGGAACTCAAGGCCGCGCACATGACCTATGCCGACCTGGCGCAGAAGCTGGACATGGCCGAGAGCAGCGTCAAGCGCATGCTGGCCAAGGGGGACATGGCGCTCTCACGCATCGACGCGATCTGCCGTGCGCTCAAGCTGGACTTTGCCGAACTCGCGCGCCGTGTGGCTGACGCCCAGCCCCTGCTGGCCGAGCTGACCCAGGCGCAGGAGAAAGCCGTGGTGGCCGACAAGAAGCTCCTGCTTGTGGCCATCTGTGTGCTGAGCCAGTGGACGCTGGAACAGATCACGGCCGCCTACCGCCTGACGGAAGCTGAGGGCGTGAAGTACCTGGCCCAGCTGGACCGCGTCGGCATCATCGAGCTGCGCCCGCTGAACCGCTACCGGCTCAAACTCGCCAAGACCTTCCGTTGGCGCCCGCACGGCCCGGTGATGGACTTCTTCCGCGAGCACGCACTGCTGGACTATTACAGCGGCGGCTTCGACGGCCATGGCGAGGGTCTGCTGCTGGTACACGGCAGCATCGCGCGCAGCCTGGCCCCGTCTTTTGTGGAACGCCTGCAGCGTGTGGCCCAGGACTTTGCGCAACAACACCAGGCCGACCAGAAACTGCCCGAAAAGGTCCGCGAGGGCTATACCCTGGTGCTGGCGATGCGGAGTTGGGAGTTCGAGGCGTTTTCGGCGCTGCGGCGGTGATGCCTGCAGCCATCTGAAAACTGTTGCTGAATGACCCTTTTGGGGGATGGCTGCGGACTTATCTGCTTCCTAGAATCCAGCGCATCCTCACGCTGGATCCTACTCATGACCATTCGCAATTTCCGTATTCTTCTCATCGCCTCCCTGCTCATCGGCGTTTTTGGCGCATGCCTTGATCTGGTGTTTCCTGCGCTTCTGTCAGAAGCGTTTCATCAGGCTATGGCGGCTGAGTATTCGGCCACCTCTACACCTCGCCTCATTTTGTTTTTGGTTCTTGGAATGGCTATTCTGGCCATCACGTGCGCAGCTATTTACGGCTTGTACAAGCTACGGCCTTGGGCCCCACAATGGGCATTGTGGTCCACTGTGCTGGGACTACCTCTTGTCATTCTTGCCGGCACTACCGCAGTTTCAGGCTATGCCGCTGCTACGCTTTACCTCGCTTCATATTGCTGGGGGGCCGTACTTCTCCTCGCTTTTCTGCCTCCCTTCAGCCACCAGTTTCAGCGACGAGAAACTTGACAAGCTACTCCGCAAGAAACACCGTCAACACCCCCGTGTAGCCATACACATGGTGGCGCGCGATCTCGCCACCTGCGAAGTAGCCGATCAGCGGCACGTCACCGAGCGCATGGCGCACGATCTGCAACTCGGCGCTGGGCGCGCCGAAGTGCGGGCCGCCGCGGCCTGAGCAGCTGACGTAGACGGCGCCGGCAATCTGGCGTGGGCGCGTTGCGGGTTCGGGCTCCAGCGCGCTTGGTGCCGTGGCGCTGGCCAGGGGCAGTTCTTCGGGCTCCAGCTCTTCGCGGATCTCGGCGCAGATGCGCATGAGGTCGGCGCGCGCGGCCTGCACATTGCGCTGGCAGAAGGCCAGCTGCATGCCCTCTTCCACCAGATCGGCCAGGGCCACGCCCTCGCGTTGCGGGTCCAGGCCCACGATGTGGCGCACGCGCACATCGCTGCCGAAGTTGCCGGTGCGGCGGATGCCGCCGGCGCTTGCGTCGCGTGCGGCATCTTCAGGTTGCACCAGGCCGGCCAGCGTGGCACGCACGGCGCTCAAGGCCTGTTCGGGTTCGTCCAGCGTCACGTTCAACTCGCGCAGCAAGACCTGCAGGGCGGGCTCACCGTCTAGCTTGTAGACCACATTGCGTTCGGCCTCGGTGATGACGTGACTGCCGGCCACGGGCAGGCAGCCCTGGGTGACACGCGAGATGAGTTGCACGCCCTCGCCGAAGGCCACGCCGCTCAAGCCCCCGTGGAAGACACCGCTGCTGCGGCCCTGGCCGCGCATATAACCGTCGCCACCCTGTGCGAACTGCACGGTCTCGCTGCGGCTGGCGGCCAGGCCGCCAAAGAGGTAGCCGCTGTCGGTGCGCGCGGCCATCTCGTGGATGAGTTCGGCCAGCTCGGGCGTGCGGCCGTCGGCGTGCACCAGGGCGGTCTGCGCATCAAAGCCCAGGCCCAGGGGCGCCACGCCGGAGTAGATGCGGTACTGGTCGGCCGGTATGTCGCAGAGCATCACGGCCAGGGCCGGTTCGTCGAAGTACTCCACGCCCGTGGCCGCGATGCCCACGCCCACGGTGCCGGCCCAGTCGGTCACCTCGGGCAGTTCGGCGCTGAGGTGGGCGAGGATGGCTTCGGCCTCGCTGGCGTAGTGGTCGGTGATGTAAAGCAGGGCCAGCGTGGGGCAGGTGCCGGCGCCGGGCAGGGCCAGCTGGGCGCGCAGCTGTGCGAGCACGAGCGCGGCGGCCATGCGCCATTGCGGATGAGTGGCGTGGGCCAGGGGGTAACGGGTCATCACTCTTTCAACTTGTCTTGCGGGGGCGTGTGGCCTTTTTGGCCGGGGCGGCGGCTTCAGGCTTGGCTTGCTGTGTTGCCGCCTGGGCCGCGGCGGCCCGCTCGGCCACGTCTTTCATGGCGCTGCTGGCAATGGTCTGGAACTGCTGCGTGAGTGCGCTCCAGTACTGCATGGGGTCGGCAGCGGCGGTGGCATTGGTCTTGCCCGCTGCGGCGGCCTTGGGCTCAGGTGCCGGCGCAGGCTTGGCTGCGGGCGCCGCACCTGGCATGGGCCAGGCCATGCCGGCGCCGGGCATGGGCACGTTCATGCTCTTGAGGGTGGCCAGGGTCATCTTCTGCACTTCCAGTGCCTGGATGGTGGCCTTGAGGGCGGCGGCGTTCTGGTCCAGCCAGAACTGCACGGCCTTGAGTTCGCTGATGCGTTTGTCCAGCGCTTCCGGGTCCAGCGTCGGGGCCACCCAGCCAGCCACGGAGGCGTTGCCGCCCTGGGCCAGCTTCTGCAGGAAGTCGAAGCCCGGCACGAACTGGCCGAAGCCTGTGGGGTCTGCCTTCTGGTTCATGGCCGCTCCTGCAAAAACACGCTGCCAGCTTAACGCATGCCGCCTCTTCATGTGCAGGCCCACCGCAAAAGAAAACGGCCCGCGTGGCGGGCCGTTCACAAGGCGCAAAAGGAATGCGGGTTTATTCGACGCGGCCGATGCGCTGCACCAGCGCCGTCATGGCCTTGGCATCCGTCTGCACAAAACGCTCGAACTCGGGCATGTCCTGGTACATGAAGGAGGTGCCGGCAGCGGTGAGCGACTGGCGCGCACGCGTGTCTTCGCTGGCAGCCTTGGCGGCCTGGCGCAGTTTGGTGACCACGGCCTCCGGCGTGCCGGCCGGCACAAAGAGGCCGGACCACTGCGAGTAGCTGATGGGCACACCCAGTTCCTTGAAGCTGGGCACGTCAGGCAGCGCAGCCAGACGGCCTTCGCCCCAATGAGCCAGCACCCGCAGCTTGCCGGCGCGCACATGCTGCATCACGCTGGAGGGGCCGGTGGACAGGGCGTCGATCTGGCCGCCAAGCAGGGCCATGACGGCCGGGCCCGCGCCGGTGTAGGGCACGTGCAGCATGAAGGTGTTGGTGGCGGCCTTGAGCTGCTCCATGGGCACGTGCATAGTGCCGTAGTTGCCCGAGGAGCCGAAGGTCACCTGGCCGGGTTTGCTCTTCACGTGAGCAATGAAGTCCTGGTAGGTCTTCCAGGGGCTGTCGGCGCGCACGACCAGGGCCGTGGGGTCGGCGGTGAAACGGGCCACGGGCTTGAGCTGGTCCAGGGTGAAAAGCGGGTTGCGCTTGAGCACCTTGTCAGCCTCGGGCAGCACGACGACGGACGACAGCGACATCAGCACGTAGTAACCGTCGGCCTTGGCCTTGGCCACCTGGGCCATGCCGATGCCGCCACCGGCACCGCCCTTGTTCTCCACCACCATGGTCTGGCCCAGGGCGCGACCCATGGCCTCGGCCACAGGCCGACCCACGGTGTCAGCCACGCCGCCCGGCGGGAAGGGCACAAGCATGGTGAGGGGCTTGCTGGGGAAGGCGTCCTGCGCCAGGGCGGGCAGGACGGCGGCCGCGGCAGTAATAGCGGCAGCGCTCAGTTGTAAAAACAGACGGCTCAGGGTCATGGTCTTGTCTCCTTGGGATGGACCGGCTAACGATCAGACGGTTTCGACTTTGTTGTTCAGTTCGCCCAGGCCGCTGATGGCCACGCGCACCACGTCGCCGTTCTTGAGGAACTTCGGGGGCGTGAAGCCGATGCCCACGCCCACCGAGGTGCCGGTGAGGATCACGTCGCCGGGCAGCAAGGTCATGGCCGCGCTCATCTGCTCGATCAGGGTGGGCACGTCAAAGATCAGCTGCGAGATGTGGGCATTCTGGCGTTGCTCGCCGTTGACCCAGGTCTGCATGGTCATGTCGGTCGGGGCTTCGTCCGTGGTGGTGATCCAGGGGCCCATGGGGCAGAAGCCGTCGAGGGACTTGCCCAGGAACCACTGGGCATGGTTCTTCTGCAGGTCACGCGCGGTCACGTCGTTGGTGGCGACAAAACCCCAGACCTGCTTCATGGCGTCGGCCTTGCTGACGTTGCGGCAGGTGGTGCCGATGACCACACCGATCTCGCCCTCGTAGTCCACCGACTGGGTGTGCTGGGGGTTGTAGCGGATGGGATCGGTCGGGCCGTTGAGCGTGAGCGTGGCCTTGGTGAAGATCTGCGGGTAGGCCGGAATGGCTGAAGCACCGCCGCTAGTGGCGTTGAAGCCGCTCTTGTCGAACTCCATCGCGTGCTCGTGGTAGTTCTTGCCCACGGCAAAGGGGTTGCGCAGGAAGGCCGAGAAAGGCGCGAGGAACTTCACTTGCGCGGCGGGCACACGTGTGGTGACGGCGGCCTGCAATTTGGCGGCCGTGATGCCCTGCTCGATCACGGCCAGCACGGGGTTGGGATGTTTGGCGATCTCGCCGCCGACCAGGGCAACTTCCAGCTTGGCTTCGTCCACCAGGGCGAGGTGGACCTGGCCGTCTTTTTGCACACGTGCGATCTTCATGCGAACTCCTGAGTGAGGGCAGACCACTTGGTTGCCATTGGTTTATCTTGGTGAAAATTATAGAACCAGGATCACGAGTGACGGCCCGTGGAAAACACTTAGCGTGCTGATTTATTGGTCCTATTTGGTCTGCACTTTGTTATCATCCCGACCATTTACTGTTGCTGTTTTGACCATGGACCCCTCTGCCCTCTTGCGCGAAACCCTGCTGGACAAGCTCAAATCCGGCATCTGGCGCGCCGGCCACCGCATCCCCACCGAACGCGCGATGTGCACCGAATACGGCCTGGGCCGCTCGGCCGTGCGCCGGGTGCTGGGGCAGCTGAAAGAAGCCGGCCTGATCACGCAGACCGTGGGCAGTGGTACTTATGTCAGCGAGCGCATTGCCGCGTTGCTGCCGGCGCTGCAGCCGGCGACGGCCACCACGGGCGTGAGCCCGGCCGAGCTGATGGAGGCGCGCCATGCCATGGAGCCGGCCATCGTGGAGATGGTGGTGCGCAATGCCACACCGGCCGACTTTGCGCGCATGGCGCAATGCTGCGAGCAGGCCGAGCAGGCCCGCTCACTGGAAGACTTTGAACATTGGGACGGGATGCTGCACGAGGTGATTGCCGAAGCCGCGCACAACAGCTTCGTCACCCAGGTCTTCAAACTCATGAACCAGGCCCGTACCCAGGGCGAATGGGGCATGCTCAAGCGCCGCAGCGTCACGCCTGAACGTCGCGCCGCCTACCAGCGCGAACACCGCGCCCTGGTGGCCGCGCTGCGCGAGCGTGATCTGGAGCAGGCGCTGGAATGCACACGTGGGCATCTCGTCCACGTGCAGCGCAATCTTCTAGGTCACTGAGAACTTAGTGCTTCATGCCGTGGCCACCGTGCGCCGCGGCGCCCGGGGCCCTGGTGAGCACGGGCAGGGACACCTCCAGCTTGCTCTCCACGCCCTTGGCGTCCTTGAAGACCAGGGTGAGCGGAATGCTGCTGTCCTTGCGCAGGGCGATCTTGAGCTCCATGAGCATCACGTGGTAACCACCGGGCTTGAGCTCCACGGTCTTGCCAGCCGGCAGGTCCAGCGCGGCCACGGCGCGCATGCGCATGATGTCGCCATCCATCTTCATCTCGTGCACCTCGGTCACGCCGGCCACGGGTGAAGACGCACCAACCAGGCGCATGCCCTCCTTGGCCGTGAGCTTCATGAAGGCGCCGCTGGCCTTCTGGCCCGGCACGGTGCCGCGGGCCCAGGCGTCCTTGACGTCAACAGTCTGGGCCTGGGCCTGGGCGGCGAGGACGGTGCAGGCGGCCAGCAGGGTCGCCAGGTTCTTGAAAAGTTTCATGGTGTATCTCCGTTCCTGATCACTATACGGGGAGGCAAAAACCTCAGTGCACGTGGGCCGCACCACTACCCGAAGGCAGCACCTCCAGCAGGGCCGCGGGCGTCTTCATGCCGCGCGTGGACGTGCCCTGGGCCGGCACGTCGGCCCAATCCAACTGGCCACTGGCACAGGTCTGCAGCACGCGGAACCACAGGGCGCCGGCCTGCGCGGGCAGCGTGGCACGCAGCACGAACTCTTCATACCAGTCGTCGGGCAGGGCCGAGGCCGGGCTCTGCGCAGTCCAGCTGATCTCGACCACGTCCTCGCGCACGGTCTTGCCGTGGTTGTCGTAAGGCTTGGCCAGGGGCTCGCGTCGGGTCGTGAGCGTCCAGCCGGCCTTGGGCATGGGCTTGGCGCCGCGCACGCCGGCGGGGATGAAGACCTGGATGCCCGTGGTGGGGCTGCTACCGCAGCCGTGGCCGATGCGGAAGGAGGCGCGGTAGCTGCCGCCGGCCAGGGCGGCAGGCTCTTCGAGCACGACGTGGGCTTGGGCCGTACCGGCCACCAGCAACAGAAGGGGAAGCATCTTGTGCAGTTTCATGATCAGCCTTTTCAGAAGTTGTGTTTGAGGTCCGCAATCCAGGTGCGTTGCGGGTAGGGGTGGAAATTCCAGTAGGTCCGGTCGGTGAGGTTGTCCACGCCGAGCGAGGCCACGGTCTTGGGCGCGAGGCGATAGCGATAGCGCACGTCCAGCACCAGATAGGAACTGGCGCCGGTATAGGCGTTGCCATTGACATCCGAGTTGTTGAGCTGCGAGTACTGCTGGCCGCTGTAGCGCACGCCCAGACTGCCGCTCTGCTTCTCGTCGAAGCGGTAGCTGGCCAGGGCGGTAGCGCGCCAAACCGGCACCCGCGGCTGGTACTTGCCTTCGCTCGAAGGCAGCGTGGGGTTGCTGACGATGCGCGAGTCGGCGTAGGTCAGGCTGCCGGACAGATCGAGCTTGCGCAGGAAGACGCCACTGCCGTTGTAGGCCAGTTCGACACCGTCCGTGCGCACCTCGTCCACGTTCTGCACGCGGCTGGTTGCCGGGATGGAGCCCTGAATGGTCTGGCTGTAGAGCGCGTCGCGGGTATTCTCATGGAACAGCGTGGTGCGCAACAGACCATGGCCCAGGTCTTGTTCCAGCGAGAACTCTGTGGTCACGGATTTTTCGGGGCGCAGCTTGGGGTCGTTCACATAGGTCAGCGTGGCGTTGCTGGTGGCGCCATAGAGCTCAGCCACCGTGGGCATGCGCACGGCGCGGCCGCTGGCCAGCTTGAGCACCTTGTCGGCCGACCACTGGTAAGCCAGCGAGGCCTTGGGTGAGATGTAGTTCTCGTTGCGGCTCGCATAGTCCACACGCGCGGGCGCCGACGTGCTGTTGTAGGTATAGCCGCTGTTGGCGTTCCAGTTCTCCAGTCGTGCGCCCAGCACCGTCTTCCAGCGTGGCGCGAAAGTCCAGGTGTCCTGCGCGTACAGGGCCAGGGTGCGGGTCTCGCCGCCCACGTCACTGTTGACCGTGCCCGGCGCATCGGTGACCCAGTTGCCCGTGATCGCCGAGGTCAGGATACGCAGGCGGTAGATGTCCTGCTGGGCGCCGAAGTCCACGATGTGCGCGCCCTTGACGCCTTGCGGCCGCCAGGTGCCGCGCGCCAGGACTGTCATCCAACCCGTGCCGCTCTGGTCCGCCAGCGTCCCGGCACCACCACTGAAACTGGCAGACGATGTCACGTTGGTGCGGCGCAGCTGGTCCTGGGCGTAGTCATACAGGCTGGCAGCCACTTCCCAGTCCCACTCTTCCTTCGTGTTGGTCTTGAGTGAAAGGCCGTGCATGTAATGCGTCAGCTTCTCGCGTGTGGCATTGAAGGTGCTGCTGCTGATGTTGTAGTTCTGGCCGTTGATGACATAGTTGTTGCCACTGTAGACAGGGTTGCCCGAACTATCGCGCAGATAGGTCTGCGGGTTGCCTTCAGCGTCGTTGGTCCAGACGCCCAGGGTGTAGCTTGCGCGCAAGGTGGGCGAGATGTCGTAGGCCAGCTTGACCTTGGCATGATCCTGGATGGTGCGGTACTGGGTGTTGGTGCCCAGCACCCAGGTGTCGGCGTTCGTGGTGTTGGGCGCGCGCACGGCGCCGGTGACAGCCCCGTTGGCGCCGGTGCCACCGGTCGCGGTGGTCAGAGTGGAGGCGATGACCAGCGGCTGCCCCGTGCTGTCCGTGTGGTTGACATTGACCCACCAGGACCAGTCGCCGCTGCGGCTGCCCAGGGAGGCACTGGCCTGCTGGCCGCCGTAGGACGCGTCGGTGCCGTAGAGCTTGAAGTTCTGTTTGAAAGCGGCCACATTGACCGAGCCCTCGAACTCCCTGGGCATACGCGTCACATAGTCCACCACCGCGCCGACGGAGTTGCCCGGATAGGCGGCGGAATAAGGCCCGTACATCACATCAACGCGCTCGATTTCCTCAGGCGTCACCAGACCCCAGCGCGGCGTGTAGGTGGCGCCGTTGCCAAGGTAGTTGGAGAGCAGGATGCCGTCGGCATACACCGCCGAACGCGCGCTGTTGCCCGTGCCCGAGGCACGGCTGGACAAGACGGCGTGGTTGTAGTCGCCGATATAACGCTTGCGCACCAGCAGGCTGGGGAAGTACTTGAGCGCGTCTTCGCTGTCGGTGGCGTTGATGGTTTCTTCGATCTGCGCACGCGTCACGCCCTCGATGGTGGCGGGGATCTGCGTGGGCAGCGAGGTGGGTTGGCCACTCTGGATGGTGACCACCCCGAGGGATTTGACCGGGGCCTCGGCCTTGTCGGCTTCAGCCGGGCTCAGGGTTTGCGCCAGCAAGGGCACAGGAAAAGCCAGGGCCAGGGCCCAGGCCAGGCGGTTTTGCCGCATGGAAACACTCCGGAAACATCGGGACAGGCAGACCGGCCTGTGCAGGACAGGCAGGCTG
>CAUPRZ010000001.1:0-26589 GCA_963513855.1 uncultured Hylemonella sp. | reverse complement strand
CTCTGGTTCAGGCCCTGGCAGTAGAGGCTCAGCGTGGCCTGGGATGTGGCGAAGAGGCGGGCCGCTTCGTACAGCGTGTCCTTGCTGATGCCGCAGGTCTGCGTGACCATGTCAGGTGTGTAGTCGCGCACCAGGGCCTTGAGCTCGTCAAAGCCACGGGTGCGGGTGGCGATGTAGCTGGTATCGGTCCAGCCTTCCCAGAGCATCAGGTGCAGCATGCCGTGGTACAGCGCCACGTCGGTGCCGGGCTGGATCTGCACAAACAGGTCGGCCGTGCTGGCGGTGTCGGTGCGGCGCGGGTCGACCACCACGATCTTCATGCCCGGGCGGTTTTTCCTGGCGTCCTCGATACGGCGGAACAGGATGGGGTGGGCCCAGGCCGCGTTCGAACCGGTGATGAACAGACAGTCGGCGTGGTTCACGTCCTCGTAGCTGGCGGGCGGTGCGTCCGCACCCAGGGTGAGCTTGTAGCCGGCCACCGCGCTGCTCATGCACAGGCGCGAATTGGTGTCGATGTTGTTGGTGCCGATCAGACCCTTGGCCAGTTTGTTGAAGACGTAGTAGTCCTCGGTGAGCAACTGCCCGCTCACATAAAAGCCCACGGCGTCGGGGCCGTGCGTGCGGATGGTGTCGGCAAAACGGGTGGCGGCCAGGTCCAGCGCGGCATCCCAGGCCAGGGGCTGGGGTGAGGCGTCGCGTTGCAGGCGCTGCATGGGTTGCAGCAGACGGGTCTGCAAGGTCACCTCGGGCGTGGCTGTGAGGTGCAGGGTCGAGCCCTTGGAGCACAGACGGCCGAAATTGGCCGGATGGTCCGGATCCCCGCGCACGCCGACGATCTGGTCGCGCCGCGACTCGATGATGACGCCACAGCCTACGCCGCAGTAGGGACAGGTGGAGCGAGTTTCCTTATGCATACCAGGTCCCTACGGAGGCGTTTCCTTTTCCCGCACCGCGGTGAGCTGCGTCAGCAGCTACTCCGCAGTAAGGACAGGTGGACTTGGTTTCCTTGTGCATATCTGACCCTCAGCTGCCTTGTTTTCCTCAGGCGCAGGAAGCCGTCTTGCGCGTGCAGGGCCCGGCCACGGGGGGCGCGATGTCCAGCGCCAGGGTGGCGAGTTCCTGGCCGTCCAGGTGCACGGTGCCGTCTTCCACCTTGACGGCGAAGCGCTGGGTGCTGCCTTCATCGGGGGCGCGGGCGCAGCCCGTGTCCAGGCCGATGGTCCAGTTGTGCAGGGGGCAGGCCACGCTGGTGCCGAAGACGATGCCTTGCGAGAGCGGGCCGCCCTTGTGCGGGCAGCGGTCGAGCAGGGCAAAGACCTGGTCCTGGTCGTTGCGGAACACGGCCACGGCCATGCCCTGCGGGCGGTTCACACGGCGCGAGCCCAGCACGGGGATGTCCTCGACGCGGCAGATGGGTTTCCATTCACTCATTTCTGTACTCCTTCAGGCTTTCAGACCGGCGTAGAGGCCGGTGATGCGGTCCATGACACTCAGCAGGTTCTCACTGGTCACGAACATGTCGGACAGGGCCTTGGGACCGGCGTTGTTGATTTCCTTGAGCGCCAGGTCGAAAAACAGCCACTGGTTGTCGGCCAGGGACAGCTGGTCCTTGATGCCGCTCGTCGCTTCGGGGGCGTTGCGCAAGACCTCCATGGCACTCAGGAATTCGGTGCGCGCCTTGGTGATCTCGGCCTGGGCCTGCGCGGGTTCCACCTTCAGGGCCGCGGCGTAGAAATACTTGGCCATGCGCTGCGAGAGCATGCGCTGGCGACCGGCCACGTTGACGAGCTTGCCCACAGGCTTGCTGGTCACGGCCTCGTACTGCACCGTGCCCTGGTGGGCCAGAGCCAGCACACGGGCGTCGGTGTTGAGCAGGCCGCCCGCGCCGTCGCGGCTGGGGTGCTTGCCCACCAGTGCGCCCTTGTACTCGCTCCAGGCACCTTCGAGGTCCGCATAGGTCTTGCGCAGTTCGGCATTGGGTGCGTAGGACTTCAGTTCGACCAGCTGGCGGTCGAACAGGGCCATGGAACGGTCCAGGATCTGCTGGGCCGAACCGCTTTCAGTCTTGTGCACCAGGGCCAGCCAGACCTTGGCCATGCGCTGCGACAGCATGCGCTGACGGCCGGCCTTGTTGATGGCGTCGTTGACGTCGGCCACCTGGGCCTGCGCGCCCAGGCCGAAGCCGGTGGCACCGGCCAGGACGATCAGTTCACGGCGTTTCATGCCGACACCCCTTCGACCTTGATCGGGATGAACTGGCGTGCGTCGACGCGGGCCTTGTCGCCTTCGAACCAGGGATCGGGTTCACCGTCCAGCGCGTACTGCAGGCGTTCCCACAGGGCCTTGCGGCCTTCGTGGTCGTCGAGGATCTTCTTCTTCACATAGTCCAGGCCCACGCGGTTCACATAGTGCACCGTGCGCTCCAGGTACCAGCCTTCCTCGCGGTAAAGCTGCATGAAGGCGCCGGTGTATTCCAGCACTTCTTCAGCTGTCTTGAGCTTGGTGAAAAAATGCGCCACCTCGGTCTTGATGCCGCCGTTGCCGGCGATGTGCATTTCCCAGCCGGAGTCGACGCCGATGATGCCCACGTCCTTGATGCCGGCCTCGGCACAGTTGCGCGGGCAACCCGAGACGGCGAACTTCACCTTGTGCGGCGCGTACATGCGCCACATGGCACGTTCCATGTCCTTGCCCATCTGGGTGCTGTCCTGCGTGCCCATGCGGCACCATTCGCTGCCCACGCAGGTCTTCACCGTGCGCAGCGCCTTGGCGTAGGCGTGGCCGCTGGGCATGCCGATGTCGTTCCAGACGGCCTGCAGGTCTTCCTTCTTGACGCCCAGCAGGTCGATGCGCGGGCCGCCCGTGACCTTGACGGTGGGGATCTTGTACTTGTCCACCGCGTCGGCGATGCGGCGCAGCTCGTCGGCCGTGGTCTCGCCGCCCCACATGCGCGGGATCACGCTGTAGGTGCCGTCCTTCTGGATGTTGGCGTGGCTGCGTTCGTTGATGAAACGGCTTTGCGGATCGTCCTTCGCCTCCTTGGGCCAGCTGGAGATCAGGTAGTAGTTGACGGCCGGGCGGCAGGTGGCGCAGCCGTTGGGCGTCTTCCAGTTCAGGGTCTTGAAGACCTCGCCGATGCTCAGCAGCTTGCCGGTCACGATGGCGTCGCGCACGGCCTGGTGGCCGTGATCCGTGCAGCCGCACATGGCCTTGGTCTTGGGCGTGGCCGAGTAGTCGCCGCCGGCCGTGAACATCAGGATCTGTTCCACCAGGCCCGTGCAGGAGCCGCAGGAGGCGCTGGCCTTGGTGTGCTTGCGCACCTCGTCCAGGGTGAACAGGCCCTTGTCCTTGATGGCCTTGCAGATCACGCCCTTGGTCACGCCGTTGCAGCCGCAGACCTCGTCCGTGTCGGCCATGGCGGCGGCCTTGCTGTGGCCTTCGTGGCCAGCGTCGCCGATATTCGATTCGCCAAACATCAGCTTGTCGCGGATGTCGCTCACGCTGCGGCCGTCGCGCAGCAGCTTGAAGTACCAGGAACCGTCCACCGTGTCGCCGTAGAGGCAGGCGCCGACCAGCTTGTCGTCCTTGAGCACCAGCTTTTTGTAGACACCACCGGCCGGGTCGCTCATCACGATCTCTTCGGTGTTGTCGCCACCCATGAATTCACCGGCGCTGAAGAGGTCGATGCCCGTGACCTTGAGCTTGGTCGAGGTCAGCGAGCCGGTGTAACGGCCGATGCCGAACTGCGCCAGGTGGTTGGCCAGAACCTTGCCCTATTCAAACAGAGGGGCCACCAGGCCGTAGGCGATGCCGCGGTGCGCGGCGCACTCGCCCACTGAATAGATGCGCGCATCGGTGGTGGTCTGCATGGTGTCGCTGACCACGATGCCCCGGCTCACGTGCAGCTGGATCTTCTCGGCCAGCGCCGTGTTGGGGCGGATGCCCACGGCCATCACCACCAGGTCGGCCGGCACTTCCGTGCCGTCCTTGAACTTCACGCTCTTGACGCGGCCGTCGGCCCCGCCCACGAGTTCCTGGGTCTGCGCGCCCATGAGGAAGGTCATGCCGCGGTCTTCGAGGGACTTCTGCAGCATCTTGCCCGCCACGTCGTCAAGCTGGCGCTCCATGAGCCAGGGCATCACGTGCACCACGCTGACCGTCATGCCGCGTTTCATCAGGCCGTTGGCCGCTTCCAGGCCCAGCAGGCCGCCGCCGATGACCACCGCGTGTTTGTATTTGGCGGCCGCTTCGATCATGGCCTCGGTGTCGGCGATGTCGCGGTAGGCCAGCACGCCTTTCAGGTCCTTGCCCGGCACGGGCAGGATGAAGGGGTTGGAGCCGGTGGCCAGGATCAGGCGGTCGTATTCGGCGCTGATGGGCTCGCCCTTGGCGCTGGTGGCGTGCACCACACGCTTGACGCGGTCCACGTCGTTGACCGTGTAGCCGGCGTGCAGGGTGATCTGGTTCTCTTGGTACCAGGCCCAGTCGTTGAGGATGATCTCCTCCAGCTTCTGCTCCCCGGCCAGCACCGGCGAGAGCAGGATGCGGTTGTAGTTGGGGTGGGGCTCGGCCCCGAAGACCGTGATCTCATACAGATCGGGGGCGATCTTCAGCAGTTCTTCCAGCGAGCGCACACCGGCCATGCCGTTGCCGATCATTACCAGTTTGAGTTTTTTCATCGCAAACTCTCCGTCATTCAAGTAAGGCGTGCCAAACAAAAAAGGCGTCCACAGATGAACTGCCAATGACAGTGCATGTGTGGACGCCTTTGTCCTGTCTGCTTCCGATCCGCCTTTGCACCGGAAGAGTGATTGAGGGCCAACTTTGGCCGGGTACGCAGTGAGTCATGCAATTGCCATGCCAGCTTTGTGCGCCGCAGCAAAGCGGATTCAGCCGGGTCAGACGGGGGCTGCAGAATGCACCATCACGGGCATCAAACTTGCACAGAGAACAGGCATGAGCTTCGAGATGGACATTGGTTACACCTCGCTGGCCGGCGCCAAGCCAGTCAACGAGGATTTTGCTGGCGCCATGCTGCCCGAGGAGGGGCATGAGGCCATGGGCGTGATTGCGGCCATTGCCGACGGGGTCAGCGCCGGCGGCCTGGGCCGTGACGCCGCCCAGACCACAGTCACCACATTGGTGCGCGACTATTACGGCACACCCCAAACCTGGGACACCACCGTCGCGCTCGATCGCATCATCGCTGCCCAGAACGCCTGGCTGGCCGCCTCGAACCGGCGCAGCGAACCCGCCGTGGGCTTCACCACGCTCACCGCTTTGGTGCTGCGCGGGCACTCCTACACCCTGGCCCATGTGGGCGACACCCGCGCCTATCTGCTGCGCGAAGGGCAGGTCACCCAGCTCACGGTGGACCACGTCATGCCCCACCGCGACTTCCGCCACCAGCTTTTGCGGGTGGTCGGCGCCGAAGACCGCCTGGTGGTGGACTATGTGCAAGGCGACCTGCAGGTGGGCGACGTTTTTAACCTTCTGAGCGACGGCGTGCATGGCTCGGTCCGTCTGCGCCAGTTGGCCGAAATGGCGGAACTGGCCCAGGCCCAGGCCATCGCCGACAGCCTGGTGCAGGCGGCCCTGCGCGCCGGCAGCAATGACAACGCCACCGCCCTGGTGGTACGCGTGCTGGGCCTGCTGGACGCCACCCTGCAGGACGTGGGTCGCAGCGCCCAGGAACTGCCCGTGCCCGTGCGCCTGAAGGTGGGTGAAGTGATCGACGGCCTGCGGGTGGAAGAAGTGGTGGCTGACCAGGGCGTCAACCTCATCTACCGCGTGCGTGACGCACAGACCCACACCGACTACGCGCTCAAGACCCTGCACCCCTCACGTGCGCACGACCCCGAGGAATGCGCCGCCCTGGCCCACGAGGCCTGGCTCGCGCGTTGCATGCAAAGCTCCCGCGCAGCGGATCACCTGGTGCAGCTGCACGAAGGCCCGCCTGGCGGCAAGGGGCAGACGGCCTTCTACCTGCTCTACGACTGGCATACGGGTGAAACCCTGCTGCAGATGCTGGCACGCAAGCACCGCTTTGTGCCCACGCAGGTCATCGACCTGGCCACCCAGGTGCTGCAGGCCCTGGCCCGCCTGCACCGCCAGAGCGTAGTGCACCGCGACCTCAAGCCCGCCAACCTGCACCTGGGCACGGATGGCGTCTTGCGCCTGCTGGACCTGGGCGTGGCCCTCAGCGGCCGCGAGCCCGAATCCATGCGCCGCCTGCACGCGGGCACCCCCAGCTACGTCAACCCCGAGCAATGGGGCTACAGCCTGCGCTCGGGCCGGGTCGACACCAACGTCCCGCCCGAAGACCCGGACGCGCAGAGTGACCTCTTTGCCCTGGGCGTCACGCTCTACCAGCTGCTCACCGAGGGCAAGCTGCCCTATGGCGAGGTGCTGCCCTACCAGAGCGGCCGTTATTACCGCGACCCCCAGTCCCCCAGCCGCTACAACCCCGAGGTGCCCATCTGGATGGACCACGTGGTGCTCAAGGCCGTGTCGCGCGACAAGCGCCAGCGCTTCGAGACGGCTGAGGAGTTTCTGCTCGCGCTGGAGCGTGGGGCTTCAAGGCCGCTGACGGCCCCGGCGGCTTCGCCATTTATGCAGCGGGACCCGACCTTTGTGTGGAAGCTGCTGTTGGTGGTGAGCGGGCTGTTCAACGTTCTGTTGATTTACTGGTTGCTGTTTTTGCCGAAGTAGGGCGGTGTACTTCCACTTGTAAGGAAGACTGATATAAATCAGGCACTTGCAACTCATGACGGGTGGAGGAAGTGAGAGGTTTTGATCAAGCAGGTACAGCGTCTGCATAGGGTGGGCTTATGAAGATTCGTCATTGCTTCTGGTGTGCAGTGCTTGTACTTTCGGCGATCTTGGGTGTCATTGGCATGTTCAAAGGCGCCGCTGTCCTGCTTGGTATTTCCACTGCGATCGAGATCATTGTTTCTGTGATCACCGGGAAGAAGACAAACACATGAAGCGATCTTCTGGCCAATAAACGGCGGGTTCCATGAACGAGGTAAGTGACATCCTGAAGGTTTACTTGGGGGCTGGTGACAGGGGTGGCTATCTCCCCTATGGGCATGAAGAGCGAATGCGCGTGGCATACGCAGATGACGCAAGAATCCGTCTTGCGCAAGTGCAGAAGTATCTTGATGAAGACCAGCCCATGTCTTCTCGTACTTCTTTTGACATGGTTCTGGAACAAAAAATCTTTGAAGCAGCACTTGCAAGTAAATTTCCAGAACTTGATGCGGTTGCCATCAACTCGCTTGCCTGCCGGTGGTCTTACGCGTGGCGCTGACGTCTAGGCCCTAAACTCCTCCGCCTGATGCCTAACCTCCACATCTCCGACGTCCGTCCCTTCATCCCCGCCCAGGACTTCGCCGTTTCCAAGGCTTTCTATGAAGCGTTGGGTTGGACGATCAGCTGGTCCGATGAAACCCTGGCCCTGCTGGAGAATGGCGGGCACAGCTTCTATCTGCAGCCCTACTACGTCAAGGACTGGGCCGAGAACACCATGCTGCACCTCACGGTGCAGGATGCGCAGGCTTGTTTCGCGCAGATCAAACCCGTCATCGACAGCGGGCTTTACCCCGGCGCGCGGGTGGCCGAGCCGCGGACCGAGCCTTATGGTGCGCTGGTCACCTATGTGTGGGACCCGGCCGGTGTCCTGCTGCATCTGGCGCAGTGGACGCGGGCCTGAGCGAGGTTCAGAGCCCGCGCAGCTTGCCCACGTAACGCTGGTCGGTGCTGGGGGCTGCCGGTTCGGCGGCGGGGCTGGGTGCCTTGCCTTCCATGGCGGCCATCATGCCCAGGGCGTTCATGAGTTCCAGCCCGGCCATCAGCAGTTCGGCGTCGCCGGTGTCCATCAGCCCGGTCAGGGTCTGGCGGGCGAAGGTGCGGTCTTCGGCAAACTTGACCACATCAAAAGCCTTGCCATGCCGCGCTGCCAGGGTGCGCAGGCGGGCGATTTTCATGAGCGTGTTCTGATCCATCGTGTATCTCCCAGAGCGGGCACTGCCGTCGAGGGCAGTCGCCGTGCTTGCAGCGTTCATACACAAACAGGTCCTCCGCTGCTTCGCTGACCTGTTACAGGCATCCGCCGCGTTGGCACGCAGTGGATGCGGTGATCTGTTGTCACGCGCTACGCGCGCGTCCACCTTTCTAGTTTCGGCACGCTGCGCTTAACTTTGCTTTGCAAAGTTAGCCTGCTCTGAAGGTGAGGCGAAGCGCTACGCGCTTCATCGGCTGTCGCCGATCACGCACTTCGTGCGCGGCCTCCCCTTTCCGCCCAAGTCCTCGTCCAGCGGATCTGCATCACGCGCATCATCCCCAGCGCCGCCAGCGAGAGCAGGGCAAAGAGGGCGAAGCCCCAGAAGTAGGTGCCGGCGTATTGTTTGGACAGGCCCATGGCGTTGGGCACCAGGCCGCCGCCGAGGGCGCCGATCTCGCCGATCATGGAGCCGGCCACGGCGGTGGTCATGGGCCAGCGCAGGGGCACGAGCTGGAACAGGGCGCCGTTGCCGGCGCCGAGTGCCGCGAAGCACAGCATCATGAGCAGGGTGGTGAGCACCAGCGAACCACCGGCCAGGCCACAGAGCAGCAGGGTGACGGCGACGATGACGAGCACGGCGGTGAGGGTGTTGATGCCGCCCCAGTGGTCAGAGATCCAGCCGCCGAAGATGCGCAGGGCCGCGCCCATGAAGGCGGCCAGCATGGTGAGCTGGCCGGCCTGCACCTTGCTCACGCCGAACTGGTCGTAGTAGTAGCTGGGCAAAAAGCTGGTCAAGCCGATGAAACCGCCGAAGGTGACGGCGTAGATGATGGAGAAAGCCCAGCCGTCTTTTTCAAACAGGCAGGCGATGTGTTCACGGAAGCTGGCGTGTTTGTCCACGTCGTCGGGTTCGCGCGCCAGGAAGATCATCACCAGCACGGGCAGCAGCAGGCCGACGGCGGCGATGCCGTAGACGCTCTGCCAGCCATAGGCCTGGGCCAGTTGCGGCGCCAGCAGGGCCGAGATGGAGGTGCCCACATTGCCGGCGCCCACCAGGCCCATGGCCAGACCCTTGTAGCGCGCTGGGAAGGAACCCGAACCCAGGGAGAGCGCCACGCCGAAGCTGGCGCCGGCGATGCCCAGCAGCACGCCCATGGCCAGCAGGTCGTTGAAGGTGTCGACAAAGAAGTAGCCGAACAGCAGGGCCAGGGCGATGCCGCCCATTTCCACCAGGGTGGCGTTCTTGCGACCGATGTACTGGGCCAGGATGCCCAGGGGGAAACGCATGAGGGCGCCGGCAAAGATGGGCACCGAGAGCATGAGGCCGATCTGCGCCGGGCTGAGCTGCAGGCTGTCCTTGATGAAGGGCGCCATGGCGCCATTGGTCACCCAGACACCGCAGCAGTAGGTGAAATAGACGAAGGAGGCCAGCAGCGTGGGGCTGTGGCCGGAGCGGAGGAAGGTGCGCAAGCTGTTCATCGTCGTGCTCGTGGACAAAAGAATAAAGGCGTCTGTCCATGCGCTGCAACGGGGCAACGCATGGACAGACGCCTTTGTCTGGTGTTATCCGGTGCGTCTTTGCACCGAATCCGGGAATTTCAGGCCACTTCTGGCCTGTTTGTATGAGTCAAGCAATAAGCAGGCCCGGGTTTGGGGCGGCTCCGCGGTGCCCGGTTTTCAAGGCCAGGGGCACCGCGGAACCGGCTTCGCCGGGCCGCTGGTGTCGCCCCCTTGAGGGGGTGACGCGCCGCAGGCGCGGCTCAGCGGTGCTTCTGTTTACGCGGCTTTTTCCACGTGCCCCTGGCGCGTGTAGAGGAAGTCGATCACGGCCTTGCGGTAGTGCAGGTAACGCGGGTCTTCGGCCAGTTGCACGCGGGACCGGGGGCGGGGCAGGTCTACCTTGAGCACTTCCCCGATCGTGGCGGCGGGCCCGTTGGTCATCATCACGATCTTGTCGCTCAGCAGCACGGCCTCGTCCACGTCGTGTGTGACCATGACCACGGTGCTCTTGGTGCGGGCCACGATCTCCAGCAGTTCGTCCTGCAGCTTGGCGCGGGTGAGCGCGTCCAGGGCGCCAAAGGGTTCGTCCATCAACAGCACCTGGGGTTCCATGGACAGGGCGCGGGCAATGCCCACCCGCTGTTTCATGCCGCCCGAGATTTCGCCGGGGCGTTTCTGCGCGGCAGGTGTCAGGCCCACCAGGGCCAGGGCGGCCTCGGTGCGGGCCTTGAGCTGGGCCTTGTTTTCGGCCGCGGCGCCGGTGCTTCGGCTGCCGGCGCCGAAGACACGTTCAACGGCAAGGTAGACGTTTTCAAAGCAGGTCAGCCAGGGCAGCAGGGAATGGTTCTGGAACACCACGGCGCGCTCGGGGCCAGGGCCCGCGATCTCGCGGTTGGCGCAGAGCAGGGTGCCGTTGGTGGGGGTGGTCAGGCCGGCGATCAGGTTGAGCAGGGTGGACTTGCCGCAGCCCGAGTGGCCGATCAGGGCCACGAACTCGCCCTTGGCCACGGTGAGGTTGATGTCACGCAGCGCAGGGAAGGAGCCCTTGGCGGTCTTGAAGGTCTGCTCGACGCCCTGGACTTCGATGTACTTGGTGCTGAAAGATTCACTCATGTCGGGCTCCTCAGTTCTTGACTTCTTCGAAGGTGAAGGCGGTGGCGAGCTTGATGAGTGCGAACTCGAGCACCAGGCCGACGATGCCGATCACGAAGATGGCGATGATGATGTTCTTGACGTTGAGGTTGTTCCACTCGTCCCAGACCCAGAAGCCGATGCCCACGCCGCCAGTCAGCATCTCGGCCGCGACGATCACCAGCCAGGCCGTGCCCACGGCCAGGCGCACACCGGTCAGCATGTAAGGCAGCACGGCGGGGAAAAGGATCTTGGTGACGATCTTCCATTCGGAGAGCTGCAGCACACGCGCCACGTTCATGTAGTCCTGCGGCACACGCTGCACGCCCACGGCGGTGTTGATGATCATGGGCCAGATGGAGCAGATGAAGATGGTCCAGATGGCGGCCGGGTTGGCGCCCTTGAAGACCAGCAGGCCGATGGGCAGCCAGGCCAGGGGCGAGACCGGGCGCAGCAGGCTGATCAGCGGGTTGAACATACGGCTCAGGAAGGTGAAGCGCCCGATCATGAAACCGGCCGGGATGCCCACGGCGGCGGCCATGCCGAAGCCCAGGGCCACACGCTCCAGCGACATCAGCACGTTCCAGCCCACGCCCTGGTCGTTCGGGCCCTTGCGGTAGAAGGGGTCGCTGAAGAGGGTGACGGCCTGTTTGAAGGTATCGGCCGGGCTGGGGATGCTGCTGTTGCTGGTGATAGTGACCAGGGCCCAGATACCCACGAGCAGCGCCAGGCCCAGCACCGGCGGGATCACGCGCAACCACAGGCCACGCCAGTCATAGCCTGGCGCCTTCATGGCCTCGGCCACGGGGGCGGCCGGGGTCTTCTTCTCGGCCGCAGGCTTGGGCAGAACGGGAGGCGTCCCATCCAGGGGGGGGTGAAAAACGGCGCTGACCATGATGGGTTCCTCTTTTCCTATTCAGTGGGGGACGCAGCGGGCTTGTGGCTCGCTGCGTCCCTCCGGTTTCAGGCTTTGATCTTGAAGCCGTCGGCGTACTTCTTCGGGTCCTTGCCGTCCCAGACCACACCGTCGATCATCTTGCTGGTGCGCATCTCGCTCTTGGGCAGGGGGGCCTTGGCGGCGGTGGCGGCCTGCTTGTAGAGATCGATGCGGTTGATCTGCTTGGCCACGGCCAGGTAGTCCGGGTGCTCCTTGAGCAGGCCCCAGCGCTTGTGCTGGGTCAGGAACCACATACCATCCGACAGGTAGGGGAAGTTCACCGTACCCTCGTTGTAGAACTTCATGTGGTCCGGGTCGTCCCAGGTCTTGCCCATGCCGTCCTGGTAACGGCCCAGGATGCGCTGGTTGATGGCGTCCACACCGGTGTTCACATAGCTCTTGTCAGCCACGGTCTCGGCCATCTTGAGCTTGTTCTGCAGGCCACCGTCGATCCACTTGCCGGCTTCGATGATGGCGGCCGTGACGGCGCGCGCGGTGTTGGGGTACTTCTGCACGAACTCTGACGTGGTGCCCAGCACCTTCTCGGGGTGGTCCTTCCAGATCGCTTGCGTGGTCGTCGCTGTGACGCCGATGCCGTCCATGATGGCGCGGTGGTTCCAGGGCTCACCCACGCAGAAGCCATCCATATTGCCCACGCGCATGTTCGCCACCATCTGGGGCGGCGGCACGGTGATGACCTTGGCGTCCTTCATGGGGTTGATGCCGTTGGCCGCCAGCCAGTAATAAAGCCACATGGCGTGGGTGCCGGTGGGGAAGGTCTGGGCGACGGTGTATTCGCGCTTCTCGCTGGCCATGAGCTTGGCCAGCCCTTCGCCGTTGACGGCGCCCTTGTCGGCCAGCTTCTTGGAGAGGGTGATGGCCTGGCCGTTGTGGTTCAGGTTCATCAGCACGGCCATGTCCTTCTTGGGGCCGGAGACGCCCAGGTGCACGCCGTAGATCAGGCCGTAAAGCACATGGGCAAAGTCCAGTTCACCATTGACCAGCTTGTCGCGCACGCCGGCCCAGCTGGCTTCCTTGGTGGGGATGATCTTCACGCCGTATTTCTGGTCGATGCCCAGCACCGAGGCCATGACCACGCTGGCGCAGTCGGTCAGCGGGATGAAGCCGATCTTGACTTCCTTCTTCTCGGGGGCGTCGGAGCCGGCGGCGTACACAGCGGCACGCAGGGCGGGGGTCAGGCCCACGGCGCCCACGGCGGCGGCTTGCAGGACAGTGCGGCGGGACGGACCGGCGACGTTGGCGATCACGGGGTCTTGCATGATGAACTCCAGTTACGGGCTAAAGGCAAAGCACAAACAAAAAACGGCACCCATTCCACCGCCGCCCATTCGGGTTGCAGGGAATGGACGCCGTTGTCCAGAAATGTCTCGGTGAGACCTGGGTCAGGCCGTCATTGGCCCGACTTGTTAGGCATCAAGCAGATACCGTGCCAGGTGGATTTTTATGCCAGGGGGTGGGTAAAGTCATTAAGAATCAATGACTTGGATTTTCCGCCGGGCGACGTGTTAGCCGTCGACGGCAGTGCCCAGGCACTTTTTTTGTGCATTGCACCATGGACTGGGCGCTGCGTGCCGCCTTGCCCGGGTGCTGGGGCTCTATAGATAGTCAGACATGGTGAGCACCGTCTTGGCCACGTCCACCAGGCGTCGGCCCTGGTTCATGGCAGTCTGGCGCAGCATCTTGTAGGCCTCGTCCTCGCTGAGCTTGCGCGAAGCCATGAGCAGGCCCTTGGCGCGTTCGATCACCTTGCGCTCGTTGAGCGCGGCGCGGGTGGTCTCCAGTTCGTCGCTCATGACCTGCAGGCGACGCGACTGTTCCTGCACCATGCCCAGGATGGAGCGTTCCAGATGGGGGCCGAGCAGGGCCGGGGGTTCGTTGCCGGCCTCACCAGCCTGGCGCTGCAGCGCGTCCAGGATGGCCTGCTGGTCGCGCAGGTCGGCATGGGCCTGTGTGATGCGCTGGTCGCAGAGCAGGCGCAGGTTGGCGGCCAGCTGGTCCTCGAAGCTTTTCATGGCGTCGATGCGCAGCGTGCAGGCCTCGTACCAGGCGGGGCTGGCGTTGCTGTCCAGCACGCCGTCCGCATGCGTGGCGGCAGCCACACGCCGCAGCCGCTCCTGCACCAGCAGGGCCTCGGCCGGTGGGTGGGCCAGCCAGGCGCTGCGCACGGGCTCGTCGGAGAAATCCATGAAGACCTGCAGGCAGGCCTCTTGCGCCTCGATCAGATGCTGCCATTGCTGGCGATGCGCCGTGTCAATCTGGCCCGAGGCATAGGCGGCGCCGCCGAAGGCGCGTTCCTGACCCGCGTATTCCTTGCCCTGCAGAAAATGGAACAGGGCGACCAGGGCGCGCGAGATCTTGGGGTCGGTGGCGCTGTCGGCGGCTTCGAACACCACATTGAGCAGGCCGGCGATGAGGCGGGTGTAGGCGGCCGTGGCTTCCTCGGCCGGCAGAGCCTGGGTGCTCACGCGTGTGCGCAGTGCGGGCAGCCCTTCCAGCGCGTAGAGCACAAAGGCGATGCGGCTGAACAGGCGTGCCCCGTTGCGCACGCGTCGCGCGTCGGTGTCCAGCGCGTCGAGCCGGCTCAGCACCTGGGCCTGCACGGCCTCGCACTCGGCCACCTGCTGCTGCAGCGTATCGCTGAAACGCGCGCCGCGCGAGGCCAGGAAGACATTGGAGAGACCGCGTTCACGCTGCAGCGCGTGCACGAGCCGGCCGATCACGCCCACCAGTTCACTGGTCAGCGCGAGGTGTTCGAGTTCACCGATCTCGCACTGGCGGGCGGCAACGAGGAAGTTCAGTCCGGAGTTCATGGCAAAAACCTGTTTTTATTATTCAGCAAAGACGGGTTCTGTGGCGCTTATCTATAGGAGGTATGCGGGGCCCCGGATCGGGGCGCGGTGCACACAAGCGATGCATCAGCTTCTTGGCGCCCAGTCATCAGCCGGATAGGGGTGATGGGCATGGCATAGAATCATCCCTGCTCCGGGGTGTTGTCCAGAAGATGGACGGCTGAGATGGTGACACCGAACCCGTGAACTTGACTCGGATCATACCGACGTAAGAAGAGCTGTCTGCAGGCACCCGTCCTGCCACACCTTTCGGAGCACATGTGCTGGGCACAGAAAGAAAGGTCGTCGTGGCAGAGGCTGTATCCCCATCGTTGTTGACCGCAAGCGGGCTTGTGCCCGAGTTGCTGGCCTTCATCGCGCGCGATGAAACCAGCGAGGCGGATTTCAACGCCCTGGCCCTGCGCCTCTTCGCCCAGCAGTTCCAGCACAACACCGCCTTCCAGAAGTTCTGCCAGCAGCGGGGCCGCACGCCGCGTTCGGTGAAAAACTGGCGTGACATCCCGGCCGTGCCCATCAACGGTTTCAAGGACTTGACGCTGAGTTGCGTGTCGCCCGAGGCCTGCGAGCGGGTCTTCATGACCAGCGGCACCACACGCGGCGACGTCAAGGGCCGGCACTGGCACCCGGATCTCGCGATCTACGACCTGTCGATGACGCGCAACTTCAAGGCGCGTTTCATGGCCGGGCGGGAACGTTTGCGCATGGGCCTGCTGTTTCCCAGCGAACAGATCATGCCCAACTCCTCGCTGGCGCATTACCTGGCGCTGGCCTTGCATCACTTCGGCACGCCCGAGAGTCGTTATTACCTGGACAGCGCTGGCTTGCAGCTTGACGCCCTGTGCGAGACACTTGCGCAGGTGCAGAAGAGTGGCGAACCTTTTGCGCTGCTCGGCGCGAGCTACAGCTTTGTGCACCTCATGGATGCCTTGTTGGCGCGTGGCCTCAGCTTTAAGTTGCCCGCAGGCAGCCGTCTGCTGGACACCGGTGGGTTCAAGGGCCAGTCGCGCGAGATGGACATGGACCAGTTCTACGACCAGCTCGCGTCCACCTTCGGTGTGCCGCGTGGCGCCTGCATCAATATGTATGGCATGACGGAACTGAGCACGCAGTTCTACGACGCGGGCAATGCCACACTGCCCTCGCTCAAGTCCGGTCCGCACTGGATCCGCACGTGCGTGCTGGACCCGCTCACGGGGCTGGAGATGCCCAAAGGCGAGCGGGGCATCCTGGCGCACACCGATCTGGGCAACTTCAATTCCGTCATCACCATCCTCACCGAAGACGTGGGTGTGGCAGTGGACGGCGGCTTCCTGTTGCTGGGCCGGGCCCAGGGCACGCAGGCCAAAGGCTGTTCGCTGGCGGTCGATGAGTTCCTGCGGGCGGCACAGTCATGAAAGTCAGCGCAGGCTATCTGCCGGGGCTGCCCGCCAGCGAAGTGCGGTGGGTGCCCCTGTCCTTCGGCGCCGGTGCAGAGGCTGTTGAAGTGTCGGTGCCGCAGCTCACGCCCGCGCAGCTGCGCACCCTGGCCGTCCATGTGCGCGAGCAGGGCCGTGCCCAGCTCAAACCCCTGCCGGTCTCGCAGATCATCGCGGTGATCGACCGGGCCATCGCGCGCCTGCTTGATGCCCAGGACCCCTACCGCCAGCAGCTCGATGCGCTGCTGCCACGCATCTCCGGTTTTGATGCCGAGATGGTGCGCCTGGGCCTCAACGCCTACCTCAAGACCTTCCGCGCGCCGCAGCTGCAACGATTTGTGGCCGAAGACTTTGCCAACCCCAAGCTGCTTGACGAATTCCAGCCGCGCGCCAAAGGCGGTATGGCCCGCGCGCTGGGCCCCGAACTGCTGGTGCACGTCTGGGCCGGCAATGTGCCGGGCCTGCCCTTGTGGAGCCTGGTCTGCGGCCTGCTGGTCAAGGCGCCGGCCATCGGCAAGGTGGCCAGCGCCGAACCGCTCTTTGCGTCCCTGTTCGCGCGTTTGCTGGCCGAGGTCGAGCCGCGCCTGGCCGGGGTGCTGGCCGTCGTCTGGTTCAAGGGCGGTGATGTCGACAGCGAGCGCGCTCTGTTTGCCGAGGCCGACACGGTGCTGGCCTACGGCGGCAACGAGACGCTGACGGCTTTGCGCCAGCAGGTGCCGGTGAGCACGCGTTTCCTGCCCCACGGCCACAAGCTCAGCGTGGGCCTGGTCTCGGCCGCCGCGCTGGACGTGGCCCATGCCCAGCCCACGGCGCGGGCCGCTGCGCTGGACGTGGTGCGTTACGAGCAGCAGGGCTGTTATTCGCCGCACACCTATTACGTGGCGCGCGGTGGCCGTGTGACACCCCGCGAGTTCGCGCAGCAGCTGGCCGGTGAACTGGCCGCGCTGCAACACACGTTCGCACGCCGCATGCTCACACTGGAAGAAGCGGCCAGCGTGGCCGGCTGGCGTCAGGGCCAGGAGATGAAGAGTTTTGCCGGGACGGGTGTTGAGTTGTTTGGTGATGCAGCCGCATCATGGTGCGTGGCCTATACCGAGCAGGCCAGCGCCCTCTTGCCGGGCGCGTTGAACCGCACGGTGCAGGTGCAGGCGGTGGACCAACTGGAAGACACCCTGCCCCTGCTGGCCGCGCAACGCACGTTTTTGCAGACCGTGGGCCTGGCCGCTGCGCCCCAGGAGTTGTTTGCCTTGTCCGAGTCACTGGGGGCGGCCGGTGCCACGCGCATCTGCGCCATCGGCAATATGACCGCGCCCGAGGCCGGCTGGCACCACGACGGGCGTTTCAGCTTGCTGGACCTGGTGCGCATGGTCGAGCTCGAAGCTTCGGCCGAGAGCGCGGCTGAAATTTACGCGCCGTACCGGGATTGACATGAGTGCCGTGCCCTTCCTCGACATGCGGCAGGTGAGCTACACCTTCCCCGGTTGGCCGCCTGTGGTGCAGCGCGTGGACTGGGACATCACGGCAGGTGAATTCCACTGCCTGGTGGGGCGCAGTGGCTGCGGCAAGACCACGCTGCTCAAACTCGCGGCCGGCCTCTTGCAGCCCGACGCAGGCACGGTGAGCCTGCGCGGGCAGGCGTTGCGTGCACCCGGGCCGGGTACGGGTTTTGTGTTTCAGCAAGCCACGCTGCTGGACTGGCTGACCGTGCTGGACAACGTGCTGTTGCCGCTCACGCTGCAACGCAAGCCGACCGCGGCCGATGTGCTGCGTGCTGAACAACTGCTGGTGCAGATGGGCCTGAGCGCTTACCTGCGCCACCATCCGCGCCAGCTCTCGGGCGGGCAGCAAAGTCGTGTGGCGATTGCGCGCGCGCTGCTGCTCGATCCGCCCATCCTCTTGATGGACGAACCTTTCGCCGCGCTGGACGCCATCACGCGTGAGGAGCTGCAGTACGAGCTGTTGGCCATGTGTCGTGCGCGCGGCACCTCGGTGTTTTTTGTCACGCACGACATCGCCGAAGCGGTCTACCTGGCCGACCGTGTGGCCGTGATGGACGCCGGCCGTATCCGCCGCGACATTCGTGTGGACCTGCCGCGTCCGCGCGGACGTGATGTGCGCTACAGCGCCGAGTTCAACGCCATCTGCGCCGAGTTGCGGCACGCCATGGATGGGGAGGGCGCATGAAGTACCCGCGTCTGCTGGCCCTGGCCTTGTTGGTCGTTCTGCTGCTGGCCTGGGAATGGGCCGTGCAGACTTTCAGATTTTCGCCGCTGGTCTTGCCGCCTCCGAGTGGAATTTTTTCTGCGCTCTGGCGTGGCCTGCAGACCGGTTACCTCTGGCCGCACATCGCCCAGACCCTGCTGGAGCTGGGCCTAGGTCTGGCACTCGGTGTGGCCCTGGGATTTGCGGGCGGTGTGCTGCTCGGTGAATCGCCCCTGCTGCGCCGTGTGCTGTTGCCTTATGTGGTGACCAGCCAGGTGGTGCCCAAGCTGGCCCTGGTACCGCTGTTCATCGTCTGGTTCGGTTTTGGCACCACGCCCACGGTGGTGATCACGGCGCTGATCTGCTTTTTCCCGCTGCTGGAAAACACGCTCACGGGCATCGCCCAGGTGGACGCTGCGCGCCTCGAATTGTTCCGCATGCTGGGGGCCACGCGCTGGCAGACCCTGTGGCGGCTCAAGGTGCCCGCGGGCCTGCCCGCCATCCTGGCCGGCCTGCGGGTGGCCGTGGTGCTGGCGCTGGTGGGTGCGGTGGTGGGTGAGTTCATCGGGGCCAGCAAGGGCCTGGGCGCGCTGATCATCGCCGCCCAGGGCTCCATGGACACGCCGCTCATGTTTGCCGTGCTGCTGCTGATCACCGTGATCGGCTTGCTGATCTACGAGGCCACGCTCTGGATCGAGCGTTGGCTTCTGCAACCCTATTCCCAAACTTCCAATTGATGAGGACGACACCATGAAACGACATTTCCTGCGCACCATCTCTGCGCTTGCAATGGCTGCCCTGTGCACTGGCACCTGGGCCCAGGCCAAACTGGACAAGGTGACGATAGCCGGCTGGGGCGGCCCCATCTCCGAGATCACCAACCTGCTGGTCGAAGCTGATAAGGGCTTCTTTCGCGCGCAAGGCGTCGACATGGTCTTCATGCCCGGCACCGGCGGCGGCGATGCGGTGCGCAACCTGCTCAGCGGCCAGGCCGACGTGGCCTTCACCGACCCCGGTTCGCTCTACGCTGCGCTGGACAAGGGCGAGAAGCTGCGCGTCATCTACGACATCTACCCGCAGAACATCTTCAATGTGGTGGCGCTCAAGAGCAGCGGCATCAGCAAGCCTGCGGATCTGAAAGGCAAGAAGGTCGGCGTCTACAGCCTGTCCAGCGGCACGCTGGCCAATCTGCAGTTGCTGCTGAACCAGGCCGGCCTGAGCGAAAAGGACGTGACCATCGTCGTCACGGGCCTGTTGAACTTCGCGCCCCTGATGCAAGGGCAGGTGGACGCCACCGCCGCCACCGACACCGGCCTGCTGGTGGCCCGCGCCAGAGGTGTGGGCGAGGTGAACGTGATGGAGGTGCGCAACTCGCTCAACGTTTCCAGCGACATCTTTGTGGTGCGTGAAGAAACGTACCAGCAGAAGAAGGACGTGCTCAAGCGTTTCCTGGCCGCTTACCGCGACAGCGCCCAGTGGATGATCAACAACCCGCAGGAAGCTGCCGCGCTGGCGGTCAAACGCGCGATCAACGGCCAAAACGAAGCCGTGAATCTGGAGGTGATCAAGCTGCGCAATGCGTCCAGCGTCTCGCCGCTGACGCAGAAACAAGGCCTGGGCGCCATCGACGTGGACATGCTGCAAAAGGGCGCCGAAGCCTGGAAGAAGATCGGCTTGATCCAGCGCGACCTCAAGATGAAGGACGTGGTGAACTCGGACCTGCTGCCGGCCAAGTGAAGCAGGATTGCTGACATGAACTTCCAGGGCCAGGTCATCCTCGTCACCGGCGCCAGCCGCGGCATCGGCGCGGCCATCGCACGGGCTTTCGCGGGCGAGGGAGCGTTTGTGGTGGTGAACTACCTGCGTAACGAAGCCGCGGCCGAGGAGGTGGTGGCGCAGTGCAAGGCTGCGGGGGGTGATGCCTGGGCCATCCGTGCCGACGTCAACGACCCAGCCCAGGTGAACGCGATGGTTGCGCAGGTGCTCGCCGAATTGGGTCGCATCGACGTGCTGGTCAACAACGCCTTTGCCCCCTACCGCTTCGACCCCGAGCAGCGCAAGCGCTACTGGGAAACCGATTGGGCCGACTACCAGGCGCAGTTCGACGGGGCGGTGCGCACCACCCACAACGTCTGCCAGGCCGTGCTGCCCGGCATGCGTCAGCGTGCGCAGGGCAACATCATCAATCTCGCCAGCGACCTGGTGGAACGCCCGGTGGTGGCTTATCACGACTACGCCACGGCCAAGTCCGCACTCGTGGGCTTCAGCCGCAACCTCGCGGCCGAGTTGGGCCCGCTGGGCATACGCGTGAACTGCGTGGCCCCGGGCCTGGTCTACCCGACCGACGCGAGCCGCACTACCAAGGAAGACGTGAAAGAAGCCATCGTGGCCCAGACGCCGCTGCGCCGCATCGCGCGGCCTGAAGACGTGGCCGGGCCTGTGCTGTTCCTGGCCTCGGACTGGAGCCGTTTTATGACTGGCCAGGTGCTGGTGGTGGATGGTGGCCTCGTGATGAAGTGAGCCCCTGCGCCAGCGCGGGGCTGGGGCCTTGGCCTACACTCGCGGCATGACAGATGTGGCTCCCCTGATCCTTGGTATTGAATCCTCCTGCGACGAAACGGGCGTGGCCCTGGTGGAGTCGCTCGGTGCTGGCGTGCCCAGGCTGCTGTCGCACGCGTTGTACAGCCAGATCGAGATGCACCAGGCCTATGGCGGTGTGGTGCCCGAACTGGCCAGCCGTGACCACATCCGCCGTGTGCTGCCGCTGACCACGCAGGTCATGCAGGAGGCGGGCAAGACCCTGAAGGACATCGACGTGGTGGCCTACACCCGGGGCCCCGGCCTGGCCGGTGCGCTGCTGGTAGGTGCCGGTGTGGCCTGTGCTCTGGGCGCAGCCCTGGGCAAACCCGTGCTGGGCGTGCACCACCTCGAAGGCCATCTGCTGTCGCCCTTTCTGAGCGCTGATCCACCGGAGTTTCCTTTTGTGGCCCTGCTGGTTTCGGGTGGCCACACCCAGCTCATGCGCGTGGATGGCGTGGGCCGTTATGAAATGCTGGGCGAGACCATCGACGATGCGGCCGGCGAGGCCTTCGACAAGTCGGCCAAGCTCATGGGTCTGGGTTATCCGGGCGGGCCTGCGCTCGACAAGCTGGCAGAGCTGGGCGAGGGCACGGCCTTCAAGCTGCCGCGCCCGCTGCTGCACAGCGGCAACCTCGATTTCTCCTTTGCTGGTCTCAAGACAGCCGTGCTCACGCAGGCGCAGCGCCTGGGTGATGAGCTGGAAGTGCGCAAGGCCGATCTCGCCGCCTCCACCCAGGCCGCCATCGTCGACGTGCTGGTGAAGAAGTCATTGGCCGCACTGGATCAGTCGGGGTTGAAGCGCCTCGTCGTGGCCGGCGGCGTGGGCGCCAACAAGCTGCTGCGCGAACAGCTGAACGCCGCCTGCGCCAAGCGCCAGGTGCGTGTGCACTACCCTGAACTGCACCTGTGCACCGACAACGGCGCCATGATCGCCATGGCCGCCGCCATGCGCCTGCAGGCGGGGCAGCAGGAAGCGACCCGCGCCTATACCTTTGAGGTCAAGCCGCGCTGGCCTCTGGATGCGATCAGCCAGTCGGTGTGAGCTGAAAGCCTCGGGGGACTAGACTCTGCCCTTGTGCAGAACCTAGGAACCCCATGACGAGTTATGTCGAAGACGCCTTGGTCAAGGACGAGAGAATCGTCCATCTCGGGCATATCAGCCTCTGGGCCCTCTGGTATCTGATCGCGTTGGGGGTCGTGCTGCTGCCAGCCTTCGGACTGGGCCTCATCTTCCTGGTAATGGCCTACGTGAAGTACAGGACCACCGAATTGGCGATCACCAACAAGCGGGTGATTGTGAAGACCGGCTTCATCCGACGCAGCACGATTGAGATCAACATCAACAATGTCGAGAGCCTGCAGGTTGATCAAGAGGTACTCGGTCGCATGTTCAATTTCGGCACCTTAATCATTTCGGGGGCTGGCACGCCGCAAGCGCCTGTCGCCGGCATCTCGAGGCCCATGGAGTTCCGGAAGGCATTCATGGAAGCGCAAGACCAGTCGAAGTCAGGCGTCTGACACGCCAATCGAGACCGGGTCGCCTGCGGCTTCGGCCCATCGCCAACGTTGAAGCCAAGAAAAAAGGCCGCGAACTTCGCGGCCTTTTTTCTTGGAAGGTGAGGATCAGTTGATCGCCAGCTTGACCGTCTTGTCGGCCGGTTGCACCTTGACCAGCTTGAGCGTGAGCACGCCGTTGTCCAGCTTGGCTTCGCTCTTGGCCACGTCGATGTCCTGCGGCAGCTCGTAGGCGGCCTTGTACTGGCGCTTGGCTTCGGGCAGGGTCTCGATGCGGATCACATTGCCTTCGATGCCGATGGATAGCTGCTCGCGGCTGACGCCAGGTACGTCGAAGGTGAATTCATAGGCCGGGCTCTCGGTGGTCGTCGAGGCTTCGGTGCTGGGGCCCTCGCCGAAGAAGCGGTCGAAGGCGCGCAGCGAGGGGGCGAAAGTGGAACGGCGGATGACGGGAACAAACAGCATGGTCAACTCCTTGAAGTATGTCGGTGGCCTGGGTGCGGGATGCACTGTGGGCCGCAGGGAGTAGCTGGTCACGGCGGCCCGTATTTTCAAGACGTCGGGGGCATGGAAAATTTTTGAGCCCAGGGACTTGAAAAGGAAAAACGTGACGTTATTTCTCCCCGTTTTTTCCGGCGGCGCAGGCGGCACAATGGGCGTCCTGTAGATCCATTTGTTTCGCCATGCGCCAAGTTATCCGCGACCTCGAAGAATCCAAGATCCGTGAAGTGGCCAATGCCGGCCTGGGGCGCAGCGACGTGCTGGCCTTCTGGTTTGGCGAGGGCGACGAGGCCACGCCGGACTTCATCCGCCAGGCCGCTATCGATTCCCTGCAGCAGGGCGAGACCTTCTACAGCCACAACCTGGGCCTGCCCGAGCTGCGCGCGGCGCTGGCGCTGCACCTGACGCGCCTGCACGGAACGGTGGCGCCGGACCGCCTGGCCATTACCTCCGGCGGTGTCAATGCGCTGATGATCGCCATGCAGGCCCTGCTGGAAGCGGGCGACGAGGTGGCCATCGTCACCCCCGTCTGGCCCAACCTCACGGCGCAGCCGCTGATCCTGGGCGCGAAGCTGAAGCCTGTGCCGCTCAAGCCGGTGGCCGGGGCCTGGACACTGGATCTGGAGGCCCTGCTGGCGGCCGTGACCCCGGCCACCAAGCTGCTGGTGCTCAACGCGCCGAGCAACCCGACCGGCTGGACGCTGACACGCGCCGAGCAGGAGCGCATCCTGGACCATTGCCGCAAGACCGGCACCTGGATACTGGCCGACGAGGTGTATTCCCAGCTTTACTATGAGAGTGACACCCCGAACGGCTGTGCGCCCAGCTTCCTGGACATCGCCTCCTCCGAAGACCGGCTTATGGTCGTTGGCAGCTTCTCCAAGGCCTTTCTGATGACGGGCTGGCGCCTGGGCTGGCTGGTGCTGCCGCCGGCCAGCACCCACGATGTGGGCAAGCTGATCGAGTTCAACACTTCCTGCGCCAGCGTCTTCACCCAGCGCGCGGCCCTGGCGGCCCTGCAGCGGGCGGACGACATCACCCCCCGTGTGGTGGCCCACCTGAAGACCTGCCGCGACACCCTGGTACCGCTGCTGCAGGCCCTGCCCGGTGTGGAGCTGGCCCAACCGACGGCCGGCATGTACGCCTTTTTCCGCTTGAAGGGCTACCCGGACGCGGTGGACACGGCCAAGCGCCTGGTGCGCGAGGCCGGCCTGGGCCTGGCGCCGGGCGAGGCCTTTGCCCCGGAATCGGCGGGCTGGCTGCGCTGGTGCTTTGCTTCCAAAGACCCGCAGCGCCTGGTGCAGGGCGTGGAACGGCTCCAAAAATGGCTGAATAAGTGAGCAAGCGCTATCGCTGAGGCTGTCTTTGGGCCAGGATGCCGCCGAACCGGCTTTGCCGGGCGGCTGGCATCGCCCCTGGAAGGGGGTGGCGTAGCGCCCGCAGGGCGTGCAGCCTGGGGTGGGCTATAATCTCAGGGCTTTGCATCCCGCAAGCGCACGCCGGCAGCAGTTCCAGCCACCGGCGCAAGTTGTAAACCTGGGACGTCCCGACCGAAAACGGCCGGTTTCGTCCCGCATGACAGGAAATAGAAATGATTGCATCCAGCATCAAGGCCGAAGTTGTCAAGGCCAATGCCCGCGCCGCCAACGACACCGGTAGCCCGGAAGTCCAGGTCGCTCTGCTGACCGCCCGTATCAACGAGCTGACCCCCCACTTCAAGACCCACGCCAAGGACCACCACGGTCGCCGCGGCCTGCTGCGCATGGTGAGCCGTCGCCGCAAGCTGCTGGACTACCTGAAGTCCAAGGACTTCGACCGTTACAGCGCGCTGATCACCAAGCTGGGTCTGCGCAAGTAATCGCGTCGAGCAGATGAACAAGAGCGCCTGAGTTGGTTTTCTAGCTCAGGCGCTTTGTACTTCGGAGCAGACAAGAACAGAGCGAAGCTGTGTCATTCCAGAGGAAATTGGGCGAATTTCCACCGAATTTCTCTGGAATGGCATCGTGTTCTGTGATGTGGCTTCGAGCCCTAGGGGAGGCGGCTTAGACCTCCCTTGATCCGACCAGGAGATAACACATGACCATGTTCAACAAAGTCACCAAGACCTTCCAGTGGGGCCAACACACGGTCACCATGGAAACCGGCGAAATCGCACGCCAATCCAGCGGCGCCGTGATGCTGGACATCGACGGCACCGTGGTGCTGGCCACCGTGGTGGCCAAGACCGACGCCAAGGCCGGACAGGACTTTTTCCCGCTGACCGTCGACTACCTCGAGAAGACCTACGCTGCCGGCAAGATCCCGGGCAGCTTCTTCAAGCGTGAAGGCCGTCCCAGCGAATTCGAAACCCTGACCAGCCGACTGATCGACCGTCCGATCCGTCCGCTGTTCCCCGAAGGTTTCTTCAACGAAGTGCAGGTGGTGATCCACACCCTGTCGCTGAACCCTGAAGTCGACGCCGACATCGCTGCCATGATCGCCACCTCGGCGGCCCTGTCGGTCTCCGGCATCCCCTTCAACGGCCCCATCGGTGCGGCCCGCGTGGGTTACATCAACGGCGAATACGTCCTGAACCCGGGCCAGACCCAGCGCAAGGACAGCCAGATGGACCTGGTGGTTGCCGGTACCGAAGCCGCCGTGCTGATGGTGGAATCCGAAGCCCAGCAACTGTCCGAAGAAATCCTGCTCGGCGCTGTGGTGTTTGGCCACCAGCAAGGTGCCATCGCCATCAACGCCATCCATGAACTGGTGCGCGACGCTGGCAAGCCGGTGTGGGACTGGAAGGCCCCCGCCAAGGACGAGGCCCTGATCGCCAAGATCGACGGCCTGGCCAAGGCCAAGCTCGAAGCCGCCTACCAGATCCGCAACAAGCAAGCCCGTACGCAAGCCTGCCGCTCGGCCTATGCCGACGTCATGGCCGCCCTGAAGGCTGAAGGTGTGGCCTTTGACAGCGTGGCCATCGAAGGTCTGCTGTTCGAGATCGAAGCCAAGATCGTGCGTGGCCAGATTTTGGCTGGCGAGCCCCGTATCGACGGCCGCGACACCCGCACCGTGCGCCCCATCGAAATCCGCAACAGCGTGCTGCCCCGTACCCACGGTTCGGCCCTGTTCACGCGCGGTGAAACCCAGGCCCTGGTCGTGACCACGCTGGGCACCGAACGTGACGCGCAGCGCATCGACGCGCTGGCTGGCGAGTTCGAAGACCGCTTCATGCTGCACTACAACATGCCTCCCTTCGCCACCGGCGAAACCGGTCGTGTGGGTTCGCCGAAGCGCCGCGAAATCGGCCACGGCCGTCTGGCCAAGCGCGCCCTGGTGGCCGTGCTGCCGACCAAGGAAGAGTTCCCCTACACCATGCGTGTGGTCTCCGAAATCACCGAGTCCAACGGCTCCTCCTCGATGGCATCCGTCTGCGGCGGCTGCCTGTCGCTGATGGACGCTGGCGTGCCGATGAAGGCCCACGTGGCCGGCATCGCCATGGGCCTGATCAAGGACGCCAACCGCTTCGCCGTGCTGACCGACATTCTGGGTGACGAAGATCACCTGGGCGACATGGACTTCAAGGTGGCCGGTACCACCAACGGCATCACCGCCCTGCAGATGGACATCAAGATCCAGGGCATCACCAAGGAAATCATGCAGGTTGCCCTGGCTCAGGCCAAGGAAGCGCGCATGCACATCCTGGGCAAGATGCAGGAAGCCATGGGCGAAGCCAAGACTGAAATCAGCAGCTTCGCACCCAAGCTGTACACGATGAAGATCAACCCCGAGAAGATCCGTGACGTGATCGGCAAGGGCGGCTCCGTGATCCGTGCGCTGACCGAAGAAACCGGTACCCAGATCAATATCGACGAAGACGGCACCATCACCATCGCGTCTGCCGATCCCGCCAAGGCCGAAGAAGCCAAACGCCGCATCGAGCAGATCACGGCT